>NZ_JBFJMY010000068.1:0-14266 GCF_041633695.1 Hydrogenophaga sp. | reverse complement strand
CTGAAAAAGCGGTCGAGACCGCCCGTGGGCATATTGCGGCCCTCATTGGCGCCGACCCGCGTGAAATCGTCTGGACCAGTGGCGCCACCGAATCGAACAACCTGGCCTTGAAGGGTGCGGCGCACTTTTACAAGAGCAAGGGCAAACACATCATCACGGTGAAGACCGAGCACAAGGCAGTGCTCGACACCTGCCGCGAGCTGGAGCGCCAGGGTTTTGAGGTGAGCTACCTCGACGTGCAAGCCGATGGCCTGCTCGACCTGGACGTGTTCAAGGCGGCGATCCGGCCCGACACCATCCTGGCGTCCGTCATGTTCGTGAACAACGAGATCGGTGTGATCCAGGACATCGCCGCCATCGGCGCGATCTGCCGCGAAAAAGGCGTGATCTTCCACTCGGACGCCGCGCAGGCCACCGGTCGCGTGGACATCGACCTGCAAACCCTGCCGGTCGATCTGATGAGCCTGACCTCGCACAAGACCTATGGCCCCAAGGGCATTGGCGCTTTGTACGTGCGCCGCAAGCCGCGCGTGCGCATCGAAGCGCAAATGCACGGCGGCGGACACGAGCGCGGCATGCGCTCGGGCACGCTGCCCACCCACCAGTGCGTGGGCATGGGCGAGGCCTACCGCATTGCCAAGGAAGAAATGCACACCGAGAACCTGCGCATCCAGGCCTTGCACGACCGCTTGCTGAACGGCCTGAAGGACGTGGAAGAAGTCTTCATCAACGGCCACGAGACACGCCGTGTGCCGCACAACCTCAACATGAGCTTCAACTACGTCGAAGGCGAGTCGCTCATGATGGGTATCAAGGGTCTGGCGGTGTCCAGCGGATCGGCCTGCACCTCGGCCAGCCTGGAGCCCAGCTACGTGCTGCGCGCCCTGGGTCGCAGCGACGAACTCGCACACAGCAGCCTGCGCATGACCTTTGGTCGTTGGACGACCGAAGAAGAAATCGACTACGCGATCGCCACCATCCGGGAAAACGTGGCCAAGTTGCGCGAGTTGTCCCCTCTGTGGGAAATGTTCAAAGACGGTATTGACCTGTCCACGATCCAGTGGGCGGCGCATTAGAGGTATCACCCCCGCGCCGCTGCGCGTCACCCCCTGACGGGGCGATGCCAGCGGCCCGGCAAGCCGGTTCCACGGCATCCTTGGAATCGGTATCTACAAACGTGACATGGCAGTGAAAGGACGACATCATGGCTTATTCTGAAAAAGTGGTAGACCACTACGAAAACCCCCGCAACGTGGGTTCTTTTGACAAGGGCGACGAAGCGGTTGGCACCGGTATGGTGGGCGCACCGGCCTGCGGCGACGTGATGAAGCTGCAGATCCGCGTCAACCCCACCACCGGCGTGATCGAAGATGCGCGCTTCAAGACCTATGGTTGCGGCTCTGCCATCGCCTCCTCGTCGCTGGTGACCGAGTGGGTCAAGGGCAAGACGCTGGACCAGGCGGCGGCGCTGAAAAACAGCCAGATCGCCGAAGAGCTGGCCTTGCCCCCGGTGAAAATCCACTGCTCCATCCTGGCCGAAGATGCCATCAAGGCTGCGGTGGACGACTACCGCAAAAAGCACACGAACTAGGACACCCCCTGCGCCGCTTCGCGTCTTCCCCCAAGGGGGGCCACGCCTGCAGCCCGGCCAAGCCGGTTCTGCGGCGTGTGCCGGACAAACTGCGACACGTTGAATGAACTGACATGGCCATCTCTATCTCCGAAGCTGCCGCCCGGCACGTCATCCGTTACATCACCAAGCGTGGCAAAGGCGTGGGTGTGCGCCTGGGCGTGAAGACCACGGGTTGTTCGGGTCTGGCCTACAAGCTGGAGTACGCCGACGAGATCGCGCCCGAGGATGTGATTTTTGAAGAAAACGGCGTGAAGGTGCTGGTCGATCCCAAGGCCCTGGCCTACATCGATGGCACGCAGCTCGATTTCGTCCGTGAAGGCCTCAACGAAGGCTTTCGCTTCAACAACCCCAACGAGCGCGACCGTTGCGGTTGTGGCGAGAGTTTCCGCATTTGATGCCATCTGGCCCAAGACACAGCCGCCAGCGCGTCACCGTTCTGGCGGCTTTTCATTTCCATGAATCTGCAATCCACCGACTTTGAAATTTTTGGCCAGGCGCCGCGCTTCGCACTCGATCGCGACGCCGTTGCCGAGCGCTGGAAGGCGCTGCAGCGCGAAGCCCATCCGGACCGTTTTGCCGCCGCCGATGCCGCCACCCAGCGCAAGGCCATGCAATGGTCGGTGCGCATCAACGAGGCCTATCAGCGCCTGAAGGACCCGCTCAAGCGCGCCGCCTATCTGTGCGAGCTCAACGGCGTGTCCATCGGCGCCGAAGACAACACCGCCATGCCGGCGCAGTTTCTGATGCAGCAGATGGAGTGGCGCGAAACGCTGGAAGAAGCGTCTGGCGCCGAGGCGCTGGAACGCCTGGCCGACGAAACCGCCGACACCAAGCGCGAGATGCTGAAGGCGGCGACCGTGCTGGCCGATGAAAAGGCCGACTACGCGGCATTGGCGCAAACCGTCAGAGCCCTTATGTTCGTTGAGCGCTTTGAGCACGATGTGCAAGCGCGGCTCGAGCAACTGGGACAATAGACCTTTCACCGAACCTTGGAACCAACGCAGGCGCTGGACGCTTGCGGCACTTGATACAGACATGGCGTTATTGCAGATATCCGAACCCGGCCAGTCGCTAGATCCGCACCAGCGGCGCGTGGCGGTGGGCATTGACTTGGGCACCACCCATTCGCTGGTGGCCTGTGTGCGGCACGGCGTGGCCGAATGCCTGCCCGATTTGCAAGGCCGGGTGGTCCTGCCCAGCGTGGTGCGTTATCTCGATCCGGCTCAGGGCGGGTCGGGGCGCCAGATTGGTTTTGAGGCACTGGCTTCTCAAGTGCAAGATCCCGCGAACACGGTGAGCTCGGTCAAGCGCCTGATGGGCCGCAGCCGCACGCAGGTGGGCGACGCCGATCGCCTGCCCTATACCGTGGTCGAACAAGACGGCATGGCCGTGGTCGAAACCGTGGCTGGCCGCAAGACGCCGATGGAAATCAGCGCCGAGATCCTCGCTACCTTGCGCTTTCGGGCCGAAGACAGTTTTGACGACGAGTTGTTTGGTGCCGTCATCACCGTGCCCGCCTATTTCGACGACGCGCAACGCCAGGCCACCAAGGACGCTGCGCAGCTCGCCGGCATCAACGTGCTGCGCCTGATCAACGAACCCACGGCAGCGGCGATCGCCTACGGCCTGGACAACAGCTCCGAAGGCGTTTACGCCATTTACGACCTGGGTGGCGGCACCTTCGACATCTCCATCTTGCGGCTCACGCAGGGCGTGTTTGAAGTCATGGCCACGGGCGGCGATTCGGCGCTGGGCGGCGACGACTACGACCAGGCGCTGGCCGCCTGGATGCTGGAGCAGGGCGCTGGCGCCTTGGCCATGGCCGCGCTGGACGCGTCCAGCCGGGCCGCCTTGCTGGCCGAAGCGCGGCGTTGCAAAGAGGCGTTGAGCGCGGTGGATACCGCGACCGGCGAGGTGCCGTTTTCGGTCACCGTGGCCGGCCAGCTGATCGCTGGCACGGTCACCCCCGCGCAGTTGGATGCCCAGACCCAGTCGCTCACCGCACGCACCCTGAGCGCGGTGCGCAAGGTCTTGCGCGACGCCGGTGTCACCAAAGACGAGGTCAAGGGCGTGGTCATGGTCGGCGGCTCTACGCGCATGCCGGCTGTGCAGCGGGTGGTGGGCGACTTTTTTGGCCAGCCGCCGCTGACCAATTTGAATCCGGACGAAGTGGTCGCGCTCGGTGCCTCCATCCAGGCCAATGCCTTGGCGGGCAACAGCAGCGATGGCGACTTGCTCTTGCTCGATGTCATTCCCCTGTCGCTGGGCATCGAAACCATGGGTGGTCTGGTCGAGCGCATCGTGCCGCGCAACAGCACCATTCCCACCGCTCGCGGCCAGGACTTCACCACCTACCAGGACGGACAGACCGCGCTGGCCTTGCACGTGGTGCAGGGCGAGCGCGATCTGGTGGCCGACTGCCGCAGCCTCGCCCGTTTTGAGCTGCGCGGCATTCCGCCCATGGCGGCAGGTGCTGCGCGCATCCGCGTGACCTTTACGGTGGACGCCGATGGTTTGTTGTCGGTGGGTGCGGTCGAAACCCAGTCGGGTGTCGAGGCGCGCATCGACGTCAAGCCGGCCTACGGCTTGTCCGACGAGCAGATCGCAACCATGCTGCAAGACAGCTTTGCAACCGCGCAGCAAGACATGCAGGCGCGGGCACTGGTGGAGGCACAAGTGGATGCGGATCGCATGGTCGCCGCCACCAACAGCGCGCTCGCAGCCGATGGTGTTTTGCTGACGCCACAAGAGCGCGCGGACGTGAACGCCCTGGTGCAGGCCTTGCAAGAGACCCGCGACACCGGCGACGCCGCCACCATCGAAGCGGCTACCGCAGCGCTGGCCAAGGGCACGGAGGCCTTTGCCGCCCAGCGCATGAACCATGGCATCAAACAAGCACTCTCGGGCAAGCGGCTCGAAGAAGTCTAGAGCGCCTGGCGCCCACACCACCGACACCGGAAACCGTCCATGCCCACGATCAAAATCCTGCCCCATCCCGAATACTGCCCCCAAGGCGCCGAAATCTCCGCGCCCGCCGGTACCTCGATCTGCGAGGCCTTGCTGGACAACAACATCGCCATCGAACACGCTTGCGACATGAGCTGCGCTTGCACCACCTGCCACGTGATCGTGCGCGAGGGCATGAACAGCTTGAACGAAATCGATGAAAACGAAGAGGACCTGCTGGACCGCGCCTGGGGCCTGGAGCCGAACTCGCGCCTGTCTTGTCAGGCGTTTCTGGCGCAGCAAGACGTGACGGTGGAGATTCCGAAATACACCATCAACCACGCCAAAGAACTGCACTGATAGCGAGAGCAAACCGCCATGCGTCAAATCGTCCTCGACACCGAAACCACCGGCCTGTCTGCCGACAACGGCGACCGCATCATCGAGATCGGCTGCGTCGAGCTGCTCAACCGCAAGCTCACCGGCAACAACCTGCACTTCTACGTCAACCCCGAGCGCGACAGCCACGAGGACGCGATGAAGGTGCACGGCATCAGCAACGAGTTCTTGCGCGACAAGCCAAAATTCCCAGCCATTGCCGACGAGTTGAAGCGCTATCTGAGTGGTGCCGAACTGATCATCCACAACGCGCCGTTCGACATCAGCTTTCTGAACAAGGAGTTCGAACGCATCGGCCAGCCGCCCTTGACCCGCTGGGTTGGGCCGGTGATCGACAGCCTGGTGATGGCCAAGGAAATGTTTCCGGGCAAGCGCAATGGTCTGGATGCCCTGTGCGACCGCCTGGGTGTCGACAATTCGGGCCGCAAACTGCACGGCGCCTTGCTCGACGCCGAACTGCTCGCCGACGTCTACATCAATATGACGCGCGGCCAGGACGCCTTGCTCATCGAACCCGCCGAGGCGCAGGATGCCAGCGGCGAGACCGTTGTGCTGGATCTGAGCCGCTTTGAATTGCCCCTGTTGTTGGCCAACGCCCAGGAGACCGAACTGCACGCCACGGTGTTGACCGAACTGGACAAGGCGAGCAAAGGCAAGACGGTCTGGCGTGCATCGCAGGCCGCATGAATGCGAACCGGCATTCGGCACGAACTTTTTCTCCGCCAGAAAAACCGCGCCAAGTTCAGGCTATAATCTAAGGCTACTGAATAGCCGGGCGGTTAGCTCAGTGGTAGAGCACTGCCTTCACACGGCAGGGGTCGCAGGTTCGAACCCTGCACCGCCCACCAAAATTGTCATGCATGACAACGCATTGCGCCACCTCCGGGTGGCGTTGTCGTTTCCGGAGGGCCAAAAAAGGGCAAAAGGCTCAGTGCTGTGCGTTGTGTTGCATGCACAACAGCCTTCGTGCATGACGCTGCTGCCAGCTTGGATTTGGTCAGCCCCCGGGCGGCAATTGCAGCAGAAGTGTCGCCGGTCTTGTGCATTCTCGAGGCGACATGGGCATTGAAGCTTCTATTGAAGCCACCTCGAATTCTTGATCCAGTCAGATAGAGGTTGGGGAATTGTTTCACACGGAATTCGACGGGTGGAATGCGGCCCAAAGACTCGTGCGGTCGGTGGTGGTTGTATCGGTGCATCCAGTCGGCGGTCATGTCTCTGATCTTCTGCAAAGAATCGAACACGTAGCAGTCCAGCACCTCGGTGCGGTAAGTCTTGTTGAAGCGTTCGATATAGGCGTTCTGGGTGGGTTTGCCGGGTTGGATGTAATTGAGGGTAATGCCTTTGGACTCGGCCCACTGCGCCAGCGCATGGGCGATGAACTCCGGACCGTTGTCCAGCCGGATCGACAGCGGGGCTCCTCGGACCTCGACCAGTTCGTTCAACGCCCGGATCACCCGCACAGCAGGCAAGCTGGTGTCCACATCGATGCGCAGACCCTCGCGGTTGAATTCGTCGATGACGTTGAAGGTGCGGAACCGGCGGCCTGACCACAAGGCGTCGGACATGAAGTCGCAGCTCCAGCCCTGGTTGGGTTGGCCCGCCGCCTGCAGCGGCTGTCTGATCCGAGCAGGTAGCCGCTTCTTGCCTCGCCTGGGCAGGTTCACCCGCAACTCGCAGTACACACGCCACAACACGGTCTTGCCCCAGGGCTGTTTCTGAAAGCGGGCTGTGGCGTACAGCAGGTCAAAGCCATGGCGTGGATTGATGGCCAGATGGTTTTGAATGAAGTTGATCACCCCGCAGTTGTCGCGTGGCACGGGCTGGTAGCGCAAAGTCGAACGGGCCAGCCCACTGGCCTTGCATGTCCTGCGCTCACTCATACCGTGGTCGCTCATCAAGGATTGCACGACCATCTCGCGATGCTGCGGGGTCAGAGCTTTCGCTCGACAACATCTTTCAAGGCGTGGTGCATCAGGGCCAGATCGGCGTACATGCGCTTGAGCTTGGCGTTCTCGTCCTGAAGATCTCGCATCTGCGCCAGGTGCGACACACTCATGCCCGGGTACGGGCGTACGTGGGATCGCTGATGCCGTGCTTCCTGCACGTCTCGCCCACCTTGGCGCCCAGCTCGACTTCTTTGAGGATCGTCACGATCTGGCTTTCACTGAATCTTGATTTCTTCATCTAGAGACTCCGTTGGTTGGAATTCTCTACTCCCGACTGGTACAAGTTTTCGAGGTGACTTCAAAGCCTCAAACGTGAAGCAAACCGGGCGCGGGTAAACCCGCTTTTATGCATCGATAAGTTTTGATATAACAACAAGGTTGATATATTGCTAAACCGGTTATATCGACATTGGGCACACGCGCTCGTGCCTTCGTACAACATTTCAAAAGGAGACAAGCAATGAAACGAACATTCGCATCGCGTTTGCGCCTGGTCACGTTGGCAGTGGGTTGCATGCTGGGCGGGGCTTCTTCAGCCTTTGCACAGGATGCCTTCCGAATCGCTGGCATCGTGCCGCTCAGTGGCGCATGGGGCATCGTCGGAGAAAACATGCGCCGTGGCGCCACCATCGCTTTTGAAGAGCGCAACAACCGCGTGCTCGGCAAGCCGATCGAAGTGGTGTGGGAAGACACCGAGACATCCACCCAAGTGGCGGTGCAGAAAACCACCCGTGCTCTTGCGCGCGACACACAAACCCTGTTCGGTGAAGTGAGCTCAGGTTCAACCCTGGCCATCATGAAGCTCACCGAGCAGCGCAAGGTGCCGCAGATCATCACGCTGTCGGCCGACGACCGCATCACGGGTGCTGACAAGACGCGCTACGCCTTTAGAACCTCCAACACGGTGGCGATGGAGAACCGCATGATTGGTGAGTTCGCCAAACGCCAGGGCGTCCAGAAGGTATACGGCATCATCGCGGACTACCAGGTAGGTCGCGACATGTGGGCCTCGCTCAAGGCCGATCTCGAGAGCAAAGGCATTGCTGTGGCAGGTGTGGATTTCACGCCCATCGGCACCAAGGACTACGCAATCTTGCTCGACAAAGCCATGAAATCGGGCGCAGATGGTCTCGCCTTGATCGTGGTGGGTGGTGACTCCGTCACCTCGCTCAAGCAAGGCGCAGACGTGGGGCTGGCCACCAAGATGAAGGTCATGGGCACCATGTTGATGGATGAAACGCAGGGTCAGGCGGTTGGCGCCAGCGGAGCGCTCGGCGTGAACTCTACCTTGCGCTATCACTTCACACAGGACACGCCGCGCAACAAGCGCTTCGTTGCGGCCTACAAGCTCAAGTACGGTGAGCTGCCCAGTCAGTACGCGGGCGAGGCATACGACGGCATGAGCTGGTGGCTCGATGTGGTGGAGAGCACCGGGGTGTGGGATAAGGAAAAGTGGGTTGATGCCTTCAAGAACAGTGTGCGCAACGACTCCGTCGAAGGGGTGAAGCGCATGCGGGCTTGTGACAACCAAGCCGAGCAGATTGGCTTGTTCGGCACCGCCGTGGCCGGGAGCGCAGGCATGCCACCAGTGACGATGAAGGTTACCGAAAGCTTCACCGCTCAGGACTTGTTCAAGCCCTGCAACTGACCTGTAAGTGAACCGGCAACCGAGTACGTACCTCCCATGTCCACTTTCGTCATTGGCCTGAGCATTGGCATGCTGCTGTTCCTGTTGGCCGCGGGGCTGACGCTGATCTTCGGCATGCTGCGCATCATCAACTTCGCCCACGGCGCGCTCTACATGCTGGGCGCTTACCTGGCCTATCAGGTCGCGCTGTGGTTGAACTTCTGGTGGGCGCTGGCGCTGGTGCCGGTGTTGCTGGCGCTGGTGGGCGTACTGATCGAGCGGCTGACGTTGCGACCTATCTATGCGGCGCCACATGAGTTTCAGTTGCTGATCACCTTTGGTCTGATTCTGGTGCTGGAGGAGGTGGTGCGCGCCACCTGGGGGCTGAGCGGAAAGAGCATTGCAGCGCCAGCCTGGTTGTCGGGCAGCTTAGCGCTGTTCAACACCGATGTGTCGCGCTACCGCCTGTTTGTCATTTTTGTGGGTACCGCCACGATGGCCATCCTGTTGCTGGGCATCGAGCGCACGCGCGTCGGCCTGGTGATCCGATCGTGCAGCACGAATCCGTTGATGGCTGCCACGCTGGGCGTACGGGTGGACCGTGTGCGCACCGCGGTATTTGCGGTTGGCGCGGCGCTCGCCGGCCTGGGCGGCGCCATGGCAGGTCCCATGCTGCCCATTCAGTTGCAGATGGGCGGCACCATCATTCTGGATTGTTTCATCGTGGTCATCATCGGCGGCCTGGGCAACATCCGTGGCGCAGTGGTGGGGGCGCTGTTGATCGGCATGACCCGTGCCTTTGGTCAACAGTACCTGCCGGACTGGATCGACACCCTGACCTACGCTGTGCTGATCGCAACGCTGCTGCTGCGCCCGCAGGGACTTTTCAGCAAAAAGGAGCGACTCGCATGAACCGCCTGGAACGTTTGGATATCCGGCTCTGTTTGCTGGTCATGGCCATCCTCGTGGCCCTGCGAATTGGCACGCGCGACGAGGGCATTCTCTTTGTGGCCTGCCTGGTCATGGTCTGGTCGATCTTCGCGCTGGGTTACGACCTGGTGTTCGGCACCGCAGGCATCCTGTCTTTTGGTCATGCCGCGTTCTTCGGCATGGGTGCCTTCGGCATGACCTGGGCACAGATGCACGGCGGTCTGCCGTTCAGCCTGGGCCTGGTGGCCGCGGGTTTGCTCGGGGCGGCGTGTGCCTGGGGCGTGTCCCTGATCGGCAGCCGCATCACGGGCCTTTTCTTTTCGCTGCTCACACTGATGATGGCGGAGCTGATGTCTGTTTTGATGCTGACGCGGCTGCGTGGCCTGTCTGGGGGGGTGGACGGGCTGCCCGGCGTGGCGCGTCCGGTGTGGGGTGAAATCGACTTTTTCAACAATGCCAACTTCTTCTGGGTGGTGTTCGCGGTGTTCATTGCCGTGGTGCTGGCTTGCTGGGTGCTGCGCCGGTCGCCGCTGGGCCAGGCCTTGCAGGCGGTCAGGCAGAACCCGGTGCGGGCTGAGCAACTGGGTTTCGGGGTGCGTCGATTGCGGCAGGCCGCCATGGCCATTTCGGGAGGCGTCTCCGGTATCGCAGGTGGTTTACTGGCTTCATTGATGATGTACACCGGTCCGCAGATGCTGGGCTGGAAAACTTCGGGTGATGTGCTCATCATGACGCTGCTCGGCGGCAGCGGCACGCTCCTGGGCCCCATCGTTGGTGTGGCGTTCTTCGAGGTGTTGCGCGAGGTGCTGGCCGCCTACACAGATTACTGGTACGGCCTGGTGGGCCTGGTGTTCATTCTGTGCACGCTGTTCCTGCCCAAAGGGCTGGCCGGTACCGCATTGCATTGGTGGAGCAAGCGATGAATGCAACGACCTCACATGACATGGCGGTCGCCTGCTCAGGTATCACTGTTGAGTTTGACGGTTTTGTCGCGCTCAACAAGGTGGCGCTGAGCGTGCCCACGGGCAAGACGGTGGCGCTCATCGGTCCCAACGGCGCGGGAAAGACCACATTGCTCAATGCCATCAGCGGTCGCGTGCCTTTGAAATCGGGCCGCATCGAATTCTGTGGAGAAGACATTTCTCTTCTCCCTGTTGCCAGCCGCACGCGACGGGGGCTGGGGCGCAGCTTCCAGATCATCAACATCTTTCAGGAGATGACCACCTTCGAAAACCTGCGGGTGGCCGCTCAGCCGCCGCGATTTGGCTTGCAGCCGTTTTGGCGGTCGGTGGACCGCTGGGGGGAGCTCGGCGATCGGGCGCGCGAGGTGGCGTCTATCGTGGGGCTGTCGGACGTGCTGGACATGCCGGTGGCCGCGCTGAGCCATGGGCGGCAGCGCGCGGTGGAGCTGGGCCTGGCATTGATGGCCGACCCGCGCGTGTTGCTGCTGGACGAGCCGCTGGCGGGGGTGGGGCACAACGAGATCGCCTCCACCATGGAACTGATCGAACGCGTGCGCGAGAAGCGCACCGTGCTGCTGGTGGAGCACAACATGGACGTGGTCATGAAACTGTCCGACGAGATCGTCGTGATGATGGGCGGCGAGGTGCTGATGCGCGGTACGCCCGCCGAGGTGCGCAACGATGCGCGCGTCAAACGCGCTTACCTGGGTGAAGAAGAGTCGCAGGAGATATCACATGCTTGAGTTGAAGAGCGCCGACGTGTTCTATGGCAAGGCGCAGGCCCTGCATGGGGTTTCCATGGGTTGCGCGCCCAACGAGGTGTTGGCGCTGGTGGGCCGCAACGGCGCCGGCAAGTCCACCGCGCTGCGCGCGCTGATGGGCCAGATCCCGCTGCGCCAGGGCAAGCGCCAGTTAGAAGGGACTGACATCACCGGTCTTTCGCTGTCCGATTCAAGTCGCCGCGGCATCGCGCTGGTTCCCGACAGCCGCGACATCGTCAGCGGCTTGAGTGCCGAAGAAAACCTGTTGCTCGCGACCCTGAGCCACCCGCCCGGTCACTGGACCATCGAGCGCGTGTACGAACTGTTTCCGCGCCTGCGCGAGCGCCGCCAAGCGCAGGGTACCTCGCTCTCGGGAGGGGAGCAGCAGATGCTGGCGATCGGCCGGGCGCTGCTCACCAACCCGCGTTACCTCCTGCTGGACGAACCCACCGAGGGCCTCGCGCCGGTGATCATCGAGCAGATCGTGGCCGCCATCGAGTTTGTGAGCCGTGCGGGTGTGTCGGTGTTGCTGGTGGAGCAGAACTTCCGCGTGCCCAAGCGCGTGGCGCAGCGCTTTTGTTTGCTCGACAGCGGGCGCGTGGTGTGGAGCGGTGACCGTGAAGAGATTGACGATCGGCTTGAAATGATGCTTTCCGGCTTGCAAGAAGGAGCTCAGGTATGAATCTGCCCGACACCGCGCGCGTGGCGCCCTTGCCTGCTGATGACCCGCGTTCGCAGGATCCGCTGCTCGAAGACTTGGTCAACTTTGTTGGCTACCGACCGAATGCGCTGCTGACCATGGCGCGCAAACCCGGTGTGCTGCCTGCTGTGTTGGCATTGGTGCAGAACACATTGCGTGGCGACGGTCTGATCGAGCCCAGCCTGCGTTTTCTGCTTGCCGCCGAAGCCTGCCGGGGTGCCCGCTGCCTCTACAGCACGGTGCATGTGGTGCACGCCGCGCAGCACGCGGGTGTCACCTGGGCGCAACTCGCTGCGTTGCCCGACTACCGCGACAGCGCTGACTTCAATGAACGCGAGCGCGCCGCGCTGCGCATAGCGAGCGCGGGCGCCACCTTGCCGGTGGCCGACGCTGCCCCAGCGTTCGAATTGGCGCGGCAACAGTTCTCTGAAGACGAGTTACTCGAGATCGTGTCCATCGTGGCGGCCTTCGGCTGGTTCAACCGCTGGAACAGCCTCATGCAGACCACGATGGAACCTGTGCCAGCCGAGGCACTGCATCATGTGGGCTGGTTGCAGCAACTGATGAAGGAAACCACCCCGTGAACATCGCAGATTCCGTTCCCAAGATTCGCCCGGAAAAGAAGGCGAAAACCCCAACACCGACGCCGGCGAGCGGCCTGGACAGTGAGCACGCGGCCATGCGGACGCTGGAGCTGGTGTTCTTTGTGCACTTGCAGATGGCCGATATCGCCGACCAGGTGCTGATGGAGCACGGGTTGGGCCGAGCCCACCACCGTGTACTCCACTTTGCGGGCCGCACACCCGGTATCACGGTGGGCTCGCTGATGTCGTTGCTGCGCATCAGCAACCAGGCCTTGTCGCGCACGACCAACCAACTGATGGGCATGGGCCTGCTGGAGCAGCGCTACAGCCTCGAAGACCGCCGCGTGCGCCAGAACCACCTGACCCCCGAGGGGCAGTCTCTGCTGCGAACACTGACAGAGCGCCAACTGGTGCTGATTGCGCAAGCACAGTCACGGCTCTCAGCGGCGGAGATCGAGGGCATGTGGAACGGACTCACGGTGATGGTGCGTCCTGAAGACATGGCCTGGGTCACCACGCATCCCTTTGAACTTTCAAAACAACCCTGAACTGAACCCACGGAAAGGTGGCATGACATGGACAACAAGGTATTTGTGATCGGTGTGGGCATGACCCCATTCGTCAAGCCCAGCGCCTCACCCAGCTATCCCGAAATGGCGGCCCAGGCGGTGCACCAGGCGCTGGCCGATGCGGGCATCGACTACGCCGCCTTCCAGCAGGCCTATGTGGGTTACGTGTATGGCGACTCCACCGCCGGCCAGCGCGCGCTGTACGAAGTGGGCATGTCGGGCATTCCCATCTTCAACGTCAACAACAACTGTTCGACCGGATCCACCGCGCTCTACCTCGCTCGGCAGGCGGTGCAGAGCGGAGCGGCGGACTGCGTGCTGGCTCTGGGGTTTGAGCAAATGCGGCCCGGTGCGTTGGGTTCCATGTTTCCAGACCGTGCGTCGCCGTTTCAACCCTTCGACGACGCCACCGACGCGCTGGTGGGCCACGCCGAAATACCGCTGGCATTGCGCTACTTTGGTGGGGCTGGCCTGTCGCACATGGAGCGCTTTGGCACCCGTCTGGAGACGTTTGCCAAAGTGCGCGCCAAGGCCAGTCGCCACGCCGCCCACAATCCGCTGGCGCTGTTTCGCGATGTGTTGACCGAAGACGAGGTGATGGCATCACCCATCCTGTGGCCGAACGTGATGACGCGCCTGATGGCCTGTCCGCCCACCTGCGGAGCGGCGGCGGCGGTGATCGTGTCCGAACGTTTTCTCAAACAGCACGGGCAACGCAGTGGGGCGGTGCGCATTGCTGCGCAGAGCATGACCACCGACACGCCCGACACTTTTGACGGTCAGGACATGCGCTATGTTGTGGGCTACGGCATGTCGCGCGCCGCCGCCAACGCCGTGTATGAGCAGGCTGGCGTAGGCCCGGCCGACATCGATGTGGCCGAGCTGCACGATTGCTTCGCGCAGAACGAAGTCATCACATACGAGGCCTTGGGTTTTTGCCCCGAAGGCGGTGCCGAGAAATTCATCGTGGATGGCGACAACACCTACGGCGGCCAGGTGGTCACCAATCCCTCGGGCGGTTTGTTGTCCAAGGGCCACCCACTGGGCGCGACCGGACTGGCGCAATGCGCCGAGCTTGTGCAGCAATTGCGTGGCAACGCCGGGGCCCGCCAGGTGCCGAACGCGCGGCTGGCGCTGCAACACAACCTGGGTTTGGGCGGCGCATGCGTCGTGACCCTTTACGAACGCAACCACTGACCTCAACTT
>NZ_JBFJMY010000067.1:0-14382 GCF_041633695.1 Hydrogenophaga sp. | reverse complement strand
GTCCCCTGTCGATCAACTTCATCAAGCAATACGCACAAGCCGGCCTGAAAAACATTCCGCTGTTTGGCCCCGCGCCGCTGGCCGATGAACAGGTCATTCCCGCCGTGGGCGAACCCATGCTGGACGTGACCAGCTCGGGCCACTGGAGTCTGGATCTCAACACCGAAGCCAACAAACAATTCAGCGCCGCGTTCCTGAAAGAAAATGGCAAGGCCGCCGAACTGGCGAGCGAGCAGGGCTACACCACTGCGTTGGTGCTGGACGCCGCCATCAAGGCGGTGAAGGGCAACATCGAAGACAAGGTGGCGTTTCGCAAGGCACTGGAAGCTGTGAAGGTCGAGGCGCCACGCGGCCCGTTCCGCTTCAACGTGGACCACAGCCCGGTGCAAAACGTCTATCTGCGCAAGGTGACCAAAGACGCCAAGGGCGAACTGGAAAACACCACGCTCAAGACCATCGCCACGGCACACAGCGTGAACGATGCCGCCAGCTGCCGCATGTGATCCGGGGAGTCGGTACGCGTGTCCACTTTTTTTCTTGAACAGACCCTCAACGCACTGCAACTGGGCTTGATGCTCTTCTTGCTGGCCGCGGGTCTGACCCTGGTGTTCGGCATCATGGACCTGATCAATCTGGCCCATGGTTCTCTGTATATGTTCGGCGGCTTCCTGACGGTGGTGTTCATGCGCCTGACAGGTTCGTTCGCCATGGCCTTGCCCTTGGCCATCCTGGCCACGGGTCTGTTGGGTGTGCTGTTGGAGCTGGGGCTGATGCGACGCCTGTATGGCCGAAGCCATCTGGGCCAGGTGTTGGCCACCTTCGGCTTGATCTTGGTGTCTAACGATGCGGTGCGCTTTCTGTTCGGGCCCAACGCGGTCATGCTCGAGATGCCCAGTGCGCTGTCGCAACCGGTGGAACTGGCGAGCGGGTTTTCGTATTCGGCTTACCGTCTGGTGGTGATCGGTGTGGGCATTTTGACGGCGGTGTTGCTGAGTCTGTTGATCAACCGCACCCGCTTTGGCATGTGGATACGCGCGGGCGCCAGCGATAGAGAAATGGCGCGCGCCATGGGTGTCAATATCAACCTGGTGTTCACCTGCGTGTTTGCGCTCGGGGCCATGCTGTGTGCACTGGCGGGGGGCCTGTTGGGCCCCTTGTTCTCGGTGCAAATGGGCATGGGCGAGAACATCATCATCCTGGCCTTTGTGGTGGTGGTCATCGGGGGCATGGGCTCGATCAAAGGCGCCTTTCTGGGCGCGCTGGCGATCGGCTTTCTGGACACCATGGGCCGCTCGTTTCTGCCGAGCCTGATGCGCTCGGTCTGGCCCGACTCGTCGCCCGACACCATGGCACCCGCAGTGGCCGCGATCCTCACCTATTTGTTGATGATCGTGGTTTTGATTTGGCGTCCCCAGGGCCTGTTCAGGACTTCATGATGGCATTTTTCGCTTCTTCTCAACGCGTGCTTGCGTTGACCGCCTTCGTGGTCGCAGCGGTTTTTCCGCTCGCCGCGCAGGCGATGGATCAAGGTTTTTACATCGGCTTTGCCACGCGCATGATGATTTACGTGATGGCCGTCACCAGCTTGAACCTGTTGGTGGGCTACGCCGGTTTGGTGAGTTTTGGGCACGCTGCGTACTTTGGCGTGGGCGCCTACACCCTGGGCATGCTGACGGTCTGGAGCCAAAGCTTTCTGCCCAGCTGGTTCACCAGTGCCTGGATCGCCTGGCCCGCCGCCATGGTGTTCAGTGGCCTGCTGGCGCTGGGTGTGGGAGCGCTGGCGCTGCGCACGCGGCAGGTGTACTTCATCATGATCACGCTGGCCTTCAGCCAGATGGTGTACTTCTTGTTCATTGGCATGGAGAGCTTTGGCAGCGACAACGGCATGAGCCTGCCGGCGCGTTCGGTCGTCGGTTTGGGCGTGGATCTGGCCAACGACACCAGCTTCTATTACGTGGTGCTGGGGCTGACGGCGGCCACGCTGCTGGCCTTGGCGGTGGTGGTGCGCTCGCGTTTTGGTGTGGTGATCCAAGGCATCAGTGAAAACGAGTCGCGCATGGCTGCGGTGGGCTTTCCGGTCTACCGCTACAAACTGGCGTGCTTTGTGGTGGGTGGTGCGGTGGCCGGACTGGCCGGCGCCCTGCTGGCCAACCAGAACACCTACATCAGTCCCCGTTTGCTGGACTGGACCCAATCGGGCAGCCTGCTGGTGATGCTGATTCTGGGCGGCGTGGGTTACCGCTGTGGTGGTGTGTATGGCGTGGTGCTGTTGCTGTTGCTGGAAGAGGTCTTGTCCAGCCACACCGCTTATTGGCAGTTCTTTGTCGGTCTGGGTGTGATCGCTGTGGTGCTGCTGGGCAACAACGGCATCGCCAGTTTGATCGAACGCCTGTGGCGCGGACAGAAAGGCCATCCATGAGCCAGCAACCCAGTTTGCGCGTTCGCGGTCTGGTGAAGCGTTTTGGCGGTTTGCTCGCCACCGACCATGTGGATCTCGATGTGTTTCCCAACGGCATCCATGCGCTCATAGGCCCCAACGGTGCCGGTAAAACCACGCTGGTGCACCAGTTGGCCGGCAGCTTGCTGGCCGACGAAGGCCGCATCGAATTCATGGGCCGCGACATGGCCCGCATGCCCATGCACAAGCGGGTGCTGCATGGCGTGGCACGCTCGCACCAGCTGACCAATATCTTTGGTGGCTACAGCGTGCTGCACAACATCCTGCTGGCTGTGCAGGCGCGCAGCGGCTCCAGCTTCCGCTTCACCGGTTCGCCGTTCGACGAGCCCGCCTTGATCGAAGAGGCCATGGTGGTGGTCGATTTGGTGGGCCTGAAGGGCGCCGAGATGCAGACAGCCAAAGCCTTGTCGTACGGCGAGCAGCGGCGGGTGGAGATCGCCATTGCGCTGGCCACACAACCCAAGCTGTTGCTGCTGGACGAGCCTTTGGCCGGCATGGGCTCGACCGACGCGGCAGCCATTGTGGGCCTGATCGAACAACTCAAACAACGGACCACCATCGTGCTGATCGAACACGACATGGGTGCCGTCTTTCGCCTGGCCGACCAGATCAGCGTGTTGGTATACGGCCAGGTGATTGCCACCGACACACCTTCTGCCATCCGCTCTTCCAGCGTTGTGCGCAGCGCCTACCTGGGTGACGAAACACCATGAACCCCACTTTGCTTGAACTGGACGGCGTGGAGGCCGCGTATGGCGAATGCCAGGTGTTGTTTGGCATGCGGTTGCGCATAGAGCCCGGCCAAGTGGTTACTTTGGTGGGGCGCAATGGCATGGGCAAGACCACCACCGTGCGTTGCATCCTGGGCCTCACGCCGATCCGGGGTGGCGACGTGCGCTTGTCGGGTCAATCTGTGGCGCGGTTGCGCCCGGAACAGATGGCCGCCAAGGGCATTGCGCTGGTACCCGAGGGACGGCGCATCTTTCCCAATCTGACGGTGACCGAAAACCTGTTGGCTTTTTGTCGGCCAGGTCGCTGGACGCCCGCGATGGTGTTCGAGCAGTTTCCATCGCTGGCGCGGCGGCGCGACAACTTTGGCAACCAGCTCTCGGGTGGCGAGCAGCAGATGCTGGCGATTGGCCGCGCCTTGCTGCGCAACGGCCAGTTGTTGGTGATCGACGAAGCAACCGAAGGCCTGGCGCCTTTGATCCGCCAGGAGATCTGGCGCTGTTTGCAGCGTCTCAAGCAGGAAGGCATGGCCATGCTGCTGATCGACAAGTACCTGGATCCGCTCTTGCAAATCGGCGACCGCCACCACGTGATCGACCGAGGCGCCGTGGTGTGGAGCGGGAACTCCGATGAGCTCAGAAGCGCGTCCGATGTCTGGGAAAAATACGTCGGGGTCTAGGGCCTGTTCACACCCCTTTCCCTTCGGGTTGCGGCCAAAAAGGCCATGCGCGGCGTTGCAAAGCCTGGCCGGGGGGGAAGCCCCGGCTGCCCCATCGGTTGTATGTGGCGCCTTGCGCATCCCCTTTTTGATCCGCAGCGCATCTTGGAAAAATAGTGTGAACAGGCCCTGGGCGCCTGCGCAGCAGAAGAAGCGTTGGCTGCACATCCGGTAAAAACGGTCCTCGCTGTTGGCTTGGGCTCAGGTGCTGGCAGGAAACTGCGGCAACAGGGCTGGATACAAGGCTTTGAAGCGCTGGTGGCGCTGCTGCAGCAGCGCATGCCGCTGGGCATCGGGCGTGTGCACGCGTTGCACCGGCGGCGTGGTGCAGACCTGGTCCAGCGTGCCCCCCAACGCCAGCCAGGCCAGGCGGGCGGCACCCATGGCGCCACCGCTCTCGGCGTCCTGGTGCACTTGCAGCCGCAGGCCAAAGGTGTCGGCCAACAACTGGGCCCACCAGGCGCTGCGCGAGCCACCGCCCACCAGCGAGAGCGTGTCCAGCGGCGGCTCGGTGGCCGGGATGGTTTGCAGGCCGTCAAGCAGCCCAAAGCCCACGCCTTCGGCGACGGCGTAGGCCAGATCCTCGCGCCGGTGCTGGGCGCGCAGACCCAGCCAGGCGCCGCAGGCCAGCGGGTTGTTGTGGGGCGAACGTTCACCGCTGAGGTAGGGCAGAAACAGCGGCGCCGTTTTTTGCTCGGCCTCGGACAGCGTGGCGGCTGCGTTCAGCAAGGCGGGTTCGTCTTCAAAGCCCAGGTTGCGTGCGGCCCAGGTGACGGCGCTGGCCGCACTCAGCATCACGCTCATCTGGTGCCAACGCTGGGGCAGGGCGTGGCAAAAGGCGTGCAAGGCCTGGGCCGGGTTGGGCTCAAAAGCGGCGCCGCTGACAAAGACCACGCCCGACGTGCCCAGCGAGACGAAACCCTGGCCCGGGCGCACCAAGCCCATGCCCACCGCACTGGCGGCGTTGTCGCCCGCGCCACCCGCCACCGGCACCCGGGGTGGCAGGCCCCAGCGTTGGCAGAGTTCGGGCTTGAGATAGGCTGAAATGTCGCTGCCTTCGACCAGGCGGGGCATGTGGCTGCGGTCCAGGCCGCAGGCGGCCAGCATGGTGTCGGACCAGTCGCGTTTGCCCGTGTCCAGCCACAAGGTACCGGCGGCGTCTGACATGTCGCTCACGGCCTCGCCGGTGAGCTGGAGCCGCAGCCAGTCTTTCGGCAGCAAGACGCGCCGCACCTGCGCGAACACAGTGGGCTCGTGTTCGCGTACCCAGAGCAACTTGGGCGCCGTGAAACCGGGCATGGCCAGGTTGCCGGTGATGAGGGACAGTTCGGGCACGGCAGCGCTGAGGTGTTCGCATTGGGCGCCGCTGCGGCCATCGTTCCACAGAATGGCCGGGCGCAGCACTGCGTCGTCGGCACCCAGCAGAGTGGCGCCGTGCATCTGGCCCGAGAGTCCCACCGCTTGCAAGCGCGCAAGGGCCTGGGGGTGCAACTGCTGCAAACGGTCCATGACGGTTTCCAGCGCCGCCCACCAGTCCTGGGTCGCTTGCTCGGACCACAGGGCCTGCGGCCGTTGCACGGTGAGGGGGCAGCGCGCGATCGCGACGACTTCGTGGCCGTCGGACAGGAGCAGGGCTTTGAGTTCGGACGTGCCGAGATCGAGACCGAGAAACATGGGTCGGGCTTTCTGGGGGGCGTGAGGTGCGTGGGGTAGGACGGTTGGGGGTGCAGGCCGTGGCCTTGCACGGTGCCCGACCGCTCAGCTGGAGCCGCGAAAACGGGTGAGCGACTGGCGGCGGAAATCGGTGGGCGTCATGCCCTTGATTTCGAGAAAGCGGCGGTTGAAGTTGGCGACGTTGTTGAAACCGACCTCGTAACAAATGTGGGTGACTTGCTGATCGGTGTCCATGAGCAGCTGGCAGGCCCGGCTGATGCGCACGCGGTTCACGAAGTCGGTGAAGGTGTTGCCGGTGGCGCGCCGAAAGAAGCGGCTGAAGCGGCTTTCGCTCATGCCCAGTTCGGCCGCCAGACCGGCCGCCGAATGCGGCTCGGCCAGTTGGTCGGTGATGCGGTTGAGCACCGCGTCGATCTGGTCCAGCGAGGCGTCGTCGTCGTCGCTTTGCAGTTGCACGCTGGAGAGCAGGCGGTAGTCGGTGCAGGCGGCCAGATCGCCCAGGAAATCGCAGAAGGCGGTGAAGCGGCGCAGGCCGTGCGATTGTTTGACTTTGTGCCAATGGGCTTCGGCGGCGTCGGACAGGCCGAAGAATTCGATGCCGTGTTTGGCCCGCTCCAGCAGGGGCAGAACTTCGCTGAGCTCGGGAATGGTTTCGCTGGCACGGGCCAAAGGTTCGTGGAAAAACTGGATCACGAGATCGCGATTGGCCACACCGCCTTCGGGCAGGTCCATGGTGACCCAGTTGTGGGGCAGGCGCGGGCCGGTGAGCACCAGTTGCCCAGGCTGGAAAGGGCCGATCCAGTCGCCCACGAACACCTTGCCCGAGGTCGCTGTGATCAGGTGCAGTTCGTATTCGTCGTGGTAATGCCAGCGCGCCAGCGGCGTGGGGTAGCCATGCGATAGGCAGCGCACAAAGCCAGCTTCGTCGGCGGATTCGTAGCCCAGCGCGGTCGAGCGCGCGAACTCGCGCTCCAGCTCGGGTTTGAGCTGGCGCGGGGCCAGCGGCGCTTTGGTGGACATTGCAGATCGGCGAAGGCGGGGCAAAAGAATCAGCTCATCACATTACCACCGTCGACGTTGAGCGTCTGCGCGGTGATGTAGGAGGCCTCGTCGCTGGCGAGGAATACCGCTGCGCCGACGATGTCTTGCGGACTACCCATGTAGCCCAGCGGCACTTCTTCGCCCACGCGCTTCTTCTTTTCGCCCAATGGCAGGTTTTCGTATCGGGCAAACAGCGCGTCCACGTCGGCCCACATGGGGGTGTCGATGACGCCCGGGGCGATGCCGTTGACGCGGATTTTGTGCGGCGCCATGGCCAGCGCCGCGCTCTGCGTGTAGCTGAGCACGGCGGCCTTGCTCGCGCAATAGTGCGACACCAGCGCTTCACCACGCCGACCGGCTTGCGAGGCCATGTTGATGACCGCGCAGCCGGGCAGACCATGGTCCACCATATGGGCCAACACCTTTTGCATCACGAAGAAGGCGCCCTTGACGTTGACGGCAAAGAGCTTGTCGTACATGGCCTCTGAACTGTCGAGCAAAGGGGCCATGTCGAACACGGCGGCGTTGTTGAACAACGTGGTGACCGGACCGAAACGCGCCTGTGCCATGGCCATCAATGCGCCGATCTGCGGCAGAAGGGTGACGTCGGTTGGCACGTATTGCAGGCTGTCGGGGTAGGCGGTGAGCAGGCGGGTGAGCTCAGGCCGGGCTTGCACGCCGATGTCGGCCACGGTGCAGCGTGCACCCTGTTTCAGGAAGCCAGCGGCCACCGCCAGACCAATCCCCCCGGCGGCGCCTGTGAGCACGGCGTGTTTGTCTTTGAGGCGCAGGTTCATGTCAGGCCTTGTGTTGTGCGGTGAACTGGGCGACGCGGGCGCTGGCGTCGCGCATTGCGGTCAGCAGGCGCGGGTTGTTGGCGAGTTCGCCCCAGAGCACGCTGTCGGCACAGAACGCGGCCACCGGGTCGCTGGCTTCGCACATGGCGTGCGCGGCCACCGGGTCCATGGCCTGGTCGCTGTAGGTGTAGGGAATCTGGCCTTGGTGCCAGCGTTGCAAGTAGGCCAGGAACAAGGCCGGCAGCATGGCCACGCTGTAGATGGTTTCGCCGCGCGCCAGGCGGTCGCGGATGGTGGGGGCGATCATGCCCGGGATCTTGGCGAAGGCGTCCATGGCCACGCGCTGGTTGGTGTCTTGGATGGCGGGGTTGCCAAAGCGGTCCAGCACCACGTCGCGGTAGGCGGCGAGCTTGAGCGGGCTGGGCTTGTCCTGTGTGTCGAGCACGGGGATGGCGTCGTCGGTGACGTAGTCGTAGGCCATGCGGCGAATGGCGGGGTCTTGCATGCCTTCGTGGATGAACTGGTAACCGGCCAGGGTGCCGGCCCAGGCGATGCAGCTGTGCGTGGCGTTGAGCAGGCGGATCTTGGCTTCTTCGTAGGGCGCGACCGATTGCACCATTTCCACACCCACGCGCTGCCAGTCTGGCCGGCCGTTGGCGAAATTGTCTTCGATCACCCACTGGATGAAGCTCTCGCCCATCAGCGCGGCTTTGTCGTCCCAGCCGGTGGCGGCGCGCACGCGCTCGGCCACTTCGGGCGTGGGGCGGGGCGTGATGCGGTCCACCATGGCGTTCGGGCTGGTGGTGTGTGCCTCGACCCAGGCCAGCAGATCGGTGTCGCCCAGCGCGGTGATGAACTGCAACAGGCCGCTGCGCGAACGGTCGCCGTTGTGGCGCAGGTTGTCGCAGTTGAGCAGGGTCACGGCGCCCGCAGCCGCCTGCATGCGTGCGCGCAAGAGGGCGGTGAGCGCACCGTAAATGGTCTGGCCGGGGCGACCCTGGCGCGCCGCAGCCAGGTCGGCCTGCAAGTCGGAAAACGTGGCCCAGTCGAGCCGGTCTTTGGGGTCGAGGTAGTAACCGGCCTCGGTCACGGTGTAGGAAATGATGCGGGTGTTGGGCTGGGCGCCCACGGCGATCAGCGGAGCCAGATCGCTTTGGTAGGGAATCACCTGGCGGATGGACTCGATGCGGGTGTAGCTGCGTTCGCCCTGGGGTGTGATGGTTTCCAGCGTGTAGTGGCCCCCCTGCGCTTGCAGGGCAGAGAGGGTTTCGGCCATGTCGGGGCGCAGGTTGCCGCCCGCCAATACCCAGCGGCAGGCGCCGAGCTGTTGCAGTTGGTGCAGGTATACCGCTTGGTGGGCGCGGTGAAAGGAACCCAGCCCCAGGTGCAGGATGGTCAGCGGGGTGGTGTCGTCGTGTTGGTTCATGTCCAGGCGGCTAGCTCGGTTTTTCAGGGGTCGCCCCCATGCGATCAAGCAGTGGCTTGTGCGGTTGAAGAGGAGGGTTGTGGGGTCGCCAGGCGGCCTTCGCGGTCAAACCAGTGGGCGTGTTCCAGTGCCACGTTCACGTTGACCGAGTCGCCCAGCCGCAGAGGGGTGCGTTCGCTCTGGCGGGCCACGAACTGCGCGCCTTCGTCGGTGCTGACGTAGATCAGGGTTTCGGCGCCCAGCGCTTCCACCAGGTCCACCTTGGCCCTGAACCCGCCTTCGCTGCCGCCGCGCACGATGACGTTTTCGGGGCGCAGGCCCACAGCGCCTTCACGCGCCGCGCTGGGCGCCTGCTGACCAATCGCTTGCGGCCACAGCTTGTGCGACACCACGTTCATTTGCGGCGTGCCGATGAACTGGGCCACGAACTGGTTGGCGGGCCGGTCGTACAGCTCCAGCGGTGTGCCGACTTGTTCGATCAAGCCGTCGCGCAACACCACCACGCGGTCGGCCAGGGTCATGGCTTCCACCTGATCGTGCGTCACGTAAATCGTGGTGGCGCCGAGGTCGCGGTGCAGCTTGGCAATTTCCACGCGGGTCTGGCCGCGCAGGGCCGCGTCCAGGTTGGACAAGGGTTCGTCGAACAGGAACACCTTGGGCGCACGCACGATGGCGCGGCCAATGGCCACGCGCTGGCGCTGGCCGCCCGACAGGTCTTTGGGGGTGCGTTCCAGATAGGGCGTGAGGTTGAGAATGTCCGCCGCTTTCTTCACCTTGTCGTTGATCTCGGTCTTGTCGACGCCGGCCAGCTTGAGCGCAAAGCTCATGTTTTCGAACACGCTCATGTGCGGGTAGAGCGCATAGCTCTGGAACACCATGGCCAGGTCGCGCTTGCTGGACGGCTGGTGGGTGATGTCCCGCCCCTCCAGCGTGAGCTTGCCGCCGTCGATGTGCTCCAGACCGGCGATCAGGCGCAGCAGCGTGGATTTGCCACAGCCCGAGGGACCCACGAAGACGACGAACTCGCCTTGTTTGATGTCGAGATCGATGCCCTTGATGGCGCGGTGTTCACCGAAGAATTTTTCGATGCCTTGGAGTTGCAAATAAGCCATGGTGACTTTCCTCAAAAATGATCGAATTCAAGTTGCACGAAGAGCGATGCGTCTAAACCCAGGTGACCGCGGAACCGGCTTTGCCGGGCCGCCAGTCGCGCCCCGTTGAGGGGGTCGCGCAAAGCGCGGCAGGGGTGGGTCATCTCCGCGATGCGGGGGGAGCTCATTTCACCGCTCCGAACGTAAGCCCCTGCACCAGCTGCTTCTGGCTGAACCAGCCGAACACCACGATGGGCGCGATGGCCATGAACGAGGCCGCCGAGAGCTTGGCCCAGAACAAACCTTCGGGGCTCGAGTAGCCGGCGATCAGCGTGGCCAAGGTGCCGCCGTTGGCGGCGGTCAGGTTCAGGCTCCAGAAGGCTTCGTTCCAGCTCAAGACCAGGCACAGCAAACCGGTGGATGCAAAACCCCCCATGGCCAGAGGCAGCAGCACCATGCGGGCTTCCTGCCAGAGCGTGGCGCCATCCATGCGCGCAGCTTCCAGGATCTCGCGCGGGATCTCCTTGAACTGCGAGTACAGCATCCACACCATGATGGGCAGGTTGGACAGCGTGAACACGATGATCAGCGCGATGGGACTGTCCAGCAGGTGGCTTTTCTGGGCCAACACATAGACCGGGACCAGCGCACCCACGGCGGGCATCATCTTGGTCGAGAGCATCCACATCAGGATGTCTTTGTCGTGCTTGCCCTTGAAGAAGGCCATGGCGTAGGCCGCGGGCGCTGCGATCATCAGGCCGATGATGGTGGAGATCACGCTGGTGATGACCGAGTTCTTGGCGTACTGCAGGTAGTCGCTGCGCGCATTGACTTCGTGGAAGCTCTCCAGCGTCGGGCTGAAGAACAGCTCGGGTGGCACGGCGATGGCTTGCAGCTCGGTCTTGAATGCGGTCAGCATCAACCAGCCCAGTGGGAAGAACAGCAGCAGTGTCACGAACCAGGCGGCTGCGGTGCGAATGGCATAGGCCGGTGTGTAGGTGGAAGCTCTCATTGGGACAACTCCGATGCAGAAGAGGTGTTTGCAAGGGTTCCGTGGAACGGCCCTTGGGCAAGCTCAGGGCGGTCCGCGGGTGCCGCCCCCTTGCGGGGGGGGCGCGAAGTGGGGCGGGGGTGTTTCATGGTCATTTGTCCAGGTTCTTGCCGACCATGCGGATCATGAAGATGCCCGCGATATTGGCCAGCACGACAGCAAAGAGCGCACCAGCCGAAGCCACGCCAGCGTCGAAGTTGAGCAGCGCCTGCTTGAAGATCAGGTAGGCCACGTTGGTGCTCGCATCGCCCGGACCGCCGCCGGTGGTGGTGTAGATCTCGGCAAACACGCTGAGCAGGAAGATGAGCTCGATCATCACCACCACGGCCACCGAACGGCCCAGGTGCGGGATGTAGAGGTAGCGCAGTTGCTGCAGGTAGTTGGCGCCATCCATGCGCGAGGCCTCCAACTGCTCGCGGTCCATGCTTTGCAACGCGGTCATGAAGATCAGCGTGGCAAAGGGCAGCCACTGCCAGGACACCATGAGGATGATGGAGAACAGCGGCAGCTCGGTCAGCCAGTCCACCGGCGTGGCGCCGAAGAACTTCCAGACCTGCGCCAGCACGCCGTAGATGGGGTTCATCATCATGTTCTTCCACAGCAGCGCATTGACCGTGGGCATGACGAAGAAGGGGGATATGAGCAGGATGCGCACCAGGCCGCGACCGGCCAGTGGCTCGTTGATCAGCAGAGCGATCAGCACGCCGACGATCACGGTGATCAGGATCACGCTGCCGAGCAGCAGCAAGGTGTTCATGATGGCCGCGCCAAACGACGGGTCGGTCACGAAGTACTCGAAGTTCTCCATGCCGATGAAGCCCGTCTGATCCGGTTGCAACAGGTTGAAGCGGATCAGCGAGAAGTAAATGGTCATGCCCAGTGGCACGATCATCCACAGGAGGAGCGTGGTCACCGCCGGTGCCATCAAGAGACGGGGGAGTGTGCGATTCATGGGAAGTTCTCGAAACATGCCCAGAGAGCGGGAAGAGCGCGCGGCGCGGCCACGCGCTCTTGAAAAATGCAGGGGCGGACGAACCGATTGGCGCCGAGGGGGCTTGCTCGGCCGTGCGTGTGGCGCACGACCGAGCAACTCTGGCACGGTGCCGGGGCCGTTCAACCGCCGGCGGAGCGCTACTTATTTGTAGTAGCCGGCTTTCTTCATTTGACGCTCGGCGGCGACCTGGCTGGCCTTGAGCGCTTCGTCAACCGTCTTCTGACCGGCCAATGCTGCGCTCATCTGCTGGCCCACCGTGGTGCCGATGGCCTGGAACTCGGGGATGGCTGCGAATTGCACACCCACATACGGGCTCTTGGGCAAGGTCGAGTCGTTCGGGTTGGCGCTGTCGATGGCCATTTTTTCGGCCTTGGCGAAGCGGGCTGCCTTCAGGAAGTCGGCGTTTTCATACGTGCTCTTGCGTGTGCCGGTGGGCACGGTGCCCCAGCCGTTGGTCGTACCCACCAAGTTGATGTATTCCTTGGAGGTGGCCCAGGTCACAAACTTCTGCGCCGCGTCCACTTTCTTGGAGCCGGACGGAATCGCCAATGCCCAGGCCCACAACCAGTTGGCGCCTTTGGGCGTCACTTGCGTGGGGGCTTGTGCGAATGCCATCTGGTCGGCGACCTTGGACTGCTTGGGGTCGCTCACGAAAGAGGCCGCAATGGTCGCGTCGATCCACATGCCGCATTTGCCCGAGTTGGTCAGCGCCAGAATTTCGTTGAAGCTGTTGGCCGACGAGCCTGGAGGGCCGTACTTGGTCAGCAGGTCCACGTAGAACGTGACGGCGTCTTTCCAAGGCTTGCTTTCCAGCTGGGGTTGCCATTTCATGTCGAACCACTGGCCGCCAAAGGTGTTGACCATGGTCGAGATCAGGGCCATGTTGTCGCC
Source organism: Hydrogenophaga sp. (assembly GCF_041633695.1). Classification (GTDB taxonomy): domain Bacteria; phylum Pseudomonadota; class Gammaproteobacteria; order Burkholderiales; family Burkholderiaceae_C; genus Hydrogenophaga. The sequence continues at coordinate 1,512 of NZ_JBFJMY010000067.1, read as the reverse complement.
CCAGCCCGGCTTGCCGCGCAGGCAGATGCCGTACACGCCGTTTTTCGGGTCGTGGATTTTCTTGGCCAGATCGGCGACCTGGGTCCAGGTGGGACGCTCGGGCACGGTCACGCCGACTTTGTCGGCCAGGTCCTTGCGGTACATGAGCATGGAGCTCTCGCCGTAGAAGGGCGCTGCATACAGCTTGCCTTCAACCGAGAGGCCGTCGCGCATGGCGGGCAGCAGATCGTCCACGTCGTAGGTGGCGTCGGTCTTGAGCGCCTGCAGCCAGCCTTTCTTGCCCCAGATCGGGGTCTCGTACATGCCGATGGTCATGACGTCGAACTGGCCGCCTTTGGTGGCGATGTCGGTGGTGACGCGCTGGCGCAAAACGCCTTCTTCCAGCGTGACCCACTTCAGTTTGATGTCGGGGTTGGCCTTTTCGAAGTGGCTGCTGAGCTTTTGCATCTCGATCATGTGGCCGTTGTTCACGGTGGCAATCACGAGTTCGGTGGCGGCGTGCGTCACGCCAGCACTCAGCAGCGCGGCGGACAGAAGGGTGGCAAGGCGAAATTTCACGGTTTGTCTCCTGGTATGGGGAATTCACATGCGACGGTTGTTCATGACCGTGAAGAGAATTTTGAACAACATCCCAGGCGGAATTTGTACGCAGTCCAAACCGATTGGTACTTTATTGCGTTCTATGGCTAGGATTTACCCTAGTTTCTGCTCGAAAGTTTGTGTGAAGGCGGTGGACGGGCGACATGGCAAGCGCGTACCAAGCCGTTTTGTGCGTGCCGTGCACCGCTTGGGTGGGCGCGCCGAGCACAAGGCGCCGAAAGATCAGCTGCTGCCCCGGATCATGGGCTCAAAGCCGAGGTCGATGGAGTTTTGCGGCGGTGTCTCGCCCCGCATCAGCTCCAGCAACATGCGGGCGCTGGCTTCGCCCATGGCGCGGCGCGGTGTCTTCACCGTGGTCAATGGCGGCACCATCTGGTCGCTGCCCGACAAGTCGTTGAACCCCACGATGGCCAGCCGATCGGGCACGGCCACGCCCAGCCGCAAAGCGGCCAGCAACCCACCCTGGGCCAGGTCGTCGTTGCAGAAAAAAACCGCGTCGCAATCGGCGCGGGTGCGCAGCAAGTCTTGAAACAGCTCACTGCCGAGTCCGATCGAAGACGGCTGCGCGCTCAGCAACTCCAGGCGCGCGTCGTACAGGCCGTGTTGCCGCAGGCAACTGCGATAGCCCTCGGCACGTTGCATGGTGCGCGGGTCCAGCTGCGCCGCGACGAAGGCGATGCGTTTGCGCCCGCGCTGCACCAGGTGTTCGGTGATGGCGTAACCGGCCTCGTGCTGCGAAAAGCCCACGCAGTACACACCCGAGGCTTTGGTCAACTCCATCAGGTGCACGCAGGGCACGCCGCTGGCGTTCACCAGTTGCCGGGCCGCTTCGGTGCGGTCGAAGCCGGTGAGCAGCAGGCCCGCGGGGCGGTGGGCCAGATAGGTGCGCAGCAGTTGTTCTTCCTGCTGCGG
>NZ_JBFJMY010000066.1:0-14391 GCF_041633695.1 Hydrogenophaga sp. | reverse complement strand
CGGTTCCGAATTGACCAGCGCGACGATGAAGTCCGCCGTTTGCTGGGTGGTCGACCCCTGCGACAGCTGGCTGGGCAGATTGAGGCGGTTGGACAAGCGCAGGCCCTGGGCATGGGCGGCAGCGCCCCAGACCGTACTGGCGCAAATCAGGCAGACACCGACCAGGCGCAGACGGGTCGTGGCGGGAACACGCAAGACGGGGAAACGATCAGTCATATTGTTGGAACCGGCTGGGCGGGTTGATTTCTTCACGCAGGTACTGGTAGCGGGGAATGTTGTCTCTGAGCGACTGCAGCGGGCTGGTGCCAATGCGGGTAAAGCCATTGAACTCCAACTGGAACAAAATGCGCTGGCTGGCGGTGGTGGTGCTGGTCTGCAAACGCTCGATCACGGTGCGCCCTATCCAGCACCCACCATCGTACTCAAAGCCGGCGACCAGATCGACCACCTTGCGATCGGGCACGCTGTAGTTGATGCGGCCCACGCTGTACCACTGCCCCGTGGTGCTGCGTTCCTGCTTGGAGCCGCCCCAGAGATCGGCCAGCGGCCATTGCCAGGCGATGTCGAACTGCTCGCTGGAGCCGCGTTGCAAGCGGTAGGCCGCGCTCAGCACCCGGTACTTGCCCGGCTGGTAGCGCCCGCTCAAGGTGGTGCGCACCGACTGGTGGTTCTCGGGGCTGTACTGCACGTTGGCCTCAAAGGCCCAGCGCGGATCCCAGTGGATGCTGGCGCCCAACAGCAGATCGCTCAGACGCTCGGTGACCGGATCACCACCCGCCAGGCCGGTGGCATTGGGCAAGACCACGTTTTGGTCGCGCAGCAAATAACGCTGTGCCAGGCTGAGCCGGACCACCTCGGCCCCGGTATCGGGCTGCAACAGGCGCGAACTCACACCCACCGTGAGTGCGCGGGTGTCGGAAATGCGGTCGTTGCCACCGAACACGTTTTCGCTGTAAATGGAGGCGAAGTTGAAGTCGTTGGCCGCCGAGTCGTAGTTGGGCAGCAAAGACTGGTCGCGAAACGGCGTGTAAGTGAAGAACGCGCGCGGCTCCAAAGTCTGGCGGAAGCTGCGCCCGAAGAACACGGCGTCGCGCTCGAACAGCAAGCCGCTGTCCAGGCTGAAGCTGGGCAGCACGCGCGAGACCGAGCGCTGCCCGTTCGCCAGTGCGGTGTCCAAGTTGTATTGGGTCGCGTGCAGTTGCGCGCGCGGTTTGACATACCAACCCGGCTGCTGCCAGCGGCGGCTGATTTCGGCCATGGCCAAGGCGCGCGCGCCGTTGGTCTGTCCGGTCAGGGCTGGGTCCGATTCGAAGCGCGTGTAGTCGGTGGTGACCGACCAATCCCATCCCGGCGTGCCCGCCAGGGTCTGGTTGCTTTGCGCGTAGCGCAGACCCACCGATGGCAGGCGGTCGTACGGGGGCACAATCGGCGCGTCCACATCCTGCAACGTCTGCCAACGGTAGACACCGGCATTCACCGACCAGGGGCCGCGCGCAAAGTTCAGCACGGCGTCGCTGGCGAGCAGGCGCGAGGTGAGCGAGGTGCTGGTGCGCGGAAAGTCGCGCCAGTAGTTGTCGTCGCTGACCCGGTTGAGGTTGAGCCGCAAACCGGTCGACACGTCGGCGCCCAGCCATTGCAGGCCCGGCGTGTTGCTCAGCGACTGGTTGTGCTGCACAGCGTAGCCCCAGCGGTCGGCGTTGCGCAGGCTGTCGTTGGGCATGTAGGCCGCACGCAGCTGCCCGTTGTATTGCGGTTGCAGATACCGGAACTCACCCGCCAGATCCAGGCCCCGCTTGCTCATGACCGTGGGGTAGAGCGTGGCATCGAAATGGGGTGCCAGATTCAGGTAATACGGCAGCGTGACTTCCAGGCCACTCACGTTGTCCAGGTTGATGGTCGGGGGCAGGACCCCGGACTTGCGCTTGTCGGTGAGCGGAAAACTCAGATAGGGCGCACCCAGAATCGGCACGCCCTGGAATTCGAGCACACCACCGGTGGCAATGCCCACTTCTTCGATGTTGTCGATTTCCAGCTTGGACGCCCGCACCATCCAGGCCGGCATCCAGTCCGCGCCGGGCGTGCGTGCACAAGTGGAATAGCGCGCGTCGTAGGCCACGGCCTTGTCCTGGCCCAGAAAGTCCACCCGGCTGGCATCGCCCAGACCACCGTTTTGCAGCAGCGAAAAACGGGGCTCGGTGAAGCGCCCCTGCATGCTGTCCACGTTGATCTGCAGCTCGGGGCCTTCAAACCGGTCGCCGTTGCGGTTGATCAGCACCTGCCCCTTGGCATGGGCCTCCTGGCTGCGCTGATCAAATTCCAGTTGATCCGCCCGGATCACCATGTCGTGGCGCCGCAACTCGGCCGCGCCCTCCACCGTGGTGACGCCATCGGTCTGGCCGCGCATGCGCTCGCCCGAGACAAAACTGGGCGCATCCGACCGCTGCTGGGCGGGCAGGCTTTCGAGCAAGATCGAACTGGGCTTGAGCTGCAAATACGGCTCCACCGGAATCGCCTCGTCGCCCGACTGCGCGCGCGCCAGGTGGGGCGCCGCCAGGGCCGCAGCCGCCAACAAGGCGCACAAGCTGTGCACCGCGCGTGCCAGGGGCGCGTGCGCAAACCCCAGCACGGGCTGAAGGGATCGGGCGGACGGCGCGCCACGGGCAATGGCGTGGGGCGCGGAAATGCGGCGGTTCAAATCGGTCGGCGAGCCCTTGCGGGCCTTTCGGGATGGTCGGTCGGACCCGTGCCAGGATGCTTGGCGCGGGCGGCGGCCTGTGGGTTTGTAGAATTGACTGGATTATCCTATGCGACCCGCAGGCCCCACCATCTGTGGGCCACCGCGCTCGCACCACCCACTCCGATGCTGCCCGACAGCCATCGTTCCACCGTGAATCCATCTGCCCCCGCGCCGTCCACCCCCGTGACCTGGCCCAGCGCCGAACGCCAAGCCGCGTTCCAGATGTGGCTACAAGGGCTTACCGCCTCGCACGGCCTGCTGGCGCACACGCTGCGCCCCGCTTCTGCCGACGCCAGTTTCCGGCGCTATCTGCGTGTGTCCACCAGCGGCGGCGACAGCCGCATCATCATGGACGCGCCGCCCGAGCTGGAAAACTGCAAACCTTTCGTGCAGGTGGCGCAGTTGATGCAAGACGCCGGGCTGCTGGTGCCGCAAATCCTGGCCTGGGACGAACCGCACGGCTTCATGCTGCTGCCCGACCTGGGTCAGCACACCATGATGGAGCAGATGCAGCCAGAGAATCCCGCCGCCAACCACACGCGCTACCTGCAAGCGGTCGACACACTGCTGGCCTGGCAGCTGGCCTCCAAACCCGGCGTGCTGCCGGCCTACGACGAGCCGCTGCTGCGCCGCGAACTGCAACTGTTCCCCGACTGGTACCTGCAACAGCACAAAGGCCTGACGCTCAACGGCAAAGACGCGGAAACCGTGCAAAAGGCTTTCGACACCATCGTGCGCCACAACCTGAACGCGCCCAGCGTCTACGTGCACCGGGACTTCATGCCGCGCAATTTGATGGTTCCCGCACAGCCTGGAACCACCCCCGCACAGCAGCTCGGCGTGCTCGACTTCCAGGACGCCGTCTACGGCCCCATCAGCTACGACATCGCCAGCCTCATGCGCGACGCCTTCCTGAGTTGGGAAGAAGACTTCGTCCTCGAAATCACCATCCGCTACTGGGAAAAGGCGCGCAAGGCCGGTTTGATGGACTTTGAAGACTGGCACAGCGATTTCGGCGCCTTCTACCGCGCGGTGGAGTGGATGGGTCTGCAGCGGCATTTGAAGGTGGCCGGCATCTTCGCCCGCCTCACCCTGCGCGACGGCAAGCCCAAGTACCTGGCCGACGCACCGCGCTTCATTCACTACATCCGCAACGCTTGCGGGCGCTACCGCGAACTGGGGCCTTTGCTGCGTTTGATCGACGAGGTCGAGGGCCTGCAGGCCGCCTCGGGCTACGCCTTCGGCCGGGTCTGAAGCGGGATTCCACACATGCCCCGCTTCCACTGCCCCGTGCCGCTCGCCATCGGCCTCGAACTGGACTTGCCCGCCACGGCGGCCAGACACGTGCAGGTGCTGCGCCTGCAACCGGGCGCCACGATCACGCTCTTCAACGGCGAAGGCGGCGAACACACCGCCACCATCTTGCGCATGGGCCGCTCAGACGTGGCCGTGCGCGTCGACGCCCACCACGCCATCGAACGCGAACCGTTGCGCGCCGTCCACCTGGCGGTCGGCATGCCGGCCAACGACCGCATGGACTGGTTGGTGGAAAAGGCCACCGAACTCGGCGTGGCCAGCATCCAGCCCCTGCACACCGCGCACAGCGTGCTGCGCCTCTCCGGCGAGCGCGCCACCAAGAAGCAGGCGCACTGGCAGTCGGTGGCGGTAGCGGCCTGTGAGCAGTGCGGTGGGAACCGGGTGCCGGTGGTGCACGCCGTGAAAGAGCTGGGCGCCTGGCTCAAATCGCTGCCGACAAATGGTGGCACCGCGCCCGGGCTGCACGGCGTGCTGTCGCTGGCCGAAGGCACGCAGCCGCTGGCCGCGGCGCTGGGCGCGCAAGCCGCCGACACACCGGTGTGTTTTCTCAGCGGACCCGAAGGTGGTCTATCGCCCACCGAAGACGCCCAGGCACGTGCGGCGGGCTTTGTGCCGGTGACGCTGGGACCGCGCGTGCTGCGCGCCGAGACCGCTGCGTTGGCTGCGTCCTTGGCGGCGCTAGGCCAGTAGGCTAGGCACCCCGACGCAATCGGTGTTACGCCGCCGGGCCACGCCAAGCGCCAACAGCGCAGCACCCAGCAACAGCGCCGTGCCCGGCTCCGACACCGGCTGCACAAGCTGCCATGCGCCGGTGAAGAACGGCCGGTGCTCGTTACCGAAAGTCATGTAGGGGCCGTCGGAGTTGATGTAGCCCGACCAAAGCCCCGTGCTGGAAGCGGTCATGAACACGTTGTCGTTCGACGTGTCCAGCCGCAGCAGGCCGCTCAGCAAAGCCGCCACACCCAGATCGGCCTCGACGTTGCAGCGGTAGCTGGATCGGCACATGCCTTGCGCCAAATCTGTCTGCAGATCCCAGGCGGAGGCATCGAGCGACTGAAAGCCGGCGTTGAAGTCGCGCACTTTGGTGAACACGTCCGGATAGTGGTCGAACCCGGTGGTGATGGCGATCTGGGCATGGCCGTCTTGCACCGCCTGCGCCGTCAGCTCCAGCGTCAGACTTTCGAGCTTGCTGGTGAAAAACGCCTGCTCGGCGCCGCACTCGGTGGTGAAGCAGTTGTAGCTGTCCACGGTAAAGCCATAGGTCCATGCCGGGGTGGCCTGCGCCGACACCGACAGCAGCCCGCCCGCGAGAACGGCGAGCCCCTTTTTGAACATCTTTTGCATACGCACAACCCCTCTCACTGGTGTCCGGTTTTTGGATAGCCCAGCATAGGTGCGCAGGCACGTGCGCGTCATCCCATCGCGGAGGTAGTGCGGCCCAAACAAGGGGTTGGACCGGACACGGTCGGGTATCAGCGTGGATCGGCTGCGGTACGCTTGTCCAGCGTTTTGAACATCACCAAGGCGTCCACAAAACCCCGTGTCGGGTGGCGAAACGCACCCGGCAAACGGCCCACCACGGCAAAGCCCAGGTGCTGCCACAGGCGCACCGCGCGCTCGTTGGTGGCCACCACCAGGTTGAATTGCATGGCACGAAAACCCAGGTCGAGCGCCTGCGCCTGTGAATGCAAACACATGGCCGTGGCCAAGCCCTGGCCTTGCGCGGCGGGCGCCACCACGTAACCACAGTTGCAGACATGACCGCCCAGGCCGGGCTGGTTGGGTTTGAGGGTGTAGGTGCCCAGGATCTGCCCCGCGTCGTCGCAGGCCACATAGGTGGCAGCGGGCGATGTGATCCAGGCGTGGTAGATCTCGGCCTCCGTGCTGTCGGGTGCATAGGCATAGGTGTCGCCCGACGCAAAGGTGTTGCGCAACAAGGCCCAGATCTCGGGCCAGTCGGCGGCTTGAAAACGGCGGATGGTGGTCATGGCAGCGCGGGTTCTGGCAAATGGAAAGCCCAACGGCAGCGCTTGCTGGTCGCAAGCGCTGCGCTGGAGCACCAGTTTAAGGTGCCACCGTGCGCAGCATCCGACCCAGTCGCACCAGCACCGACGCCACCCAGGTGTGGCCGCTCACCAGCACGATGCCCAGCAAAACGGGCAAGGCCCCGATCAGAAAACTGGGTTCAATGCGCTCGTGCAACAGCCAGGCACCGAGCAAGATGCCGAACAACGGCGTGAGAAAAGAAAACACGCCCAGGCGAGAAGCCAGGTACTGGCGCAACAGCCAGAACCAGACCAGAAAGCTCGCGAACGACACAACCAGCGAGTGGAAGGCCAGGCTGGCCCAGACCCGTGGTGTGGGATTGAAGTGGGCCTCGCCGGTCCACCACGACAAAGCAGTGAGCAACACGAAGGCGCCCAGCAATTGGTACATCAGCGTTTGCGAGGCCGGTGCCCGCGCCAGGCAAGAGCCACGGATCACCACCGTGGTGGCGCCCCAAACGGCGCCCGCCAGCAGGCCCAGAAAATCGCCCCAAAGCACGTTGCCCGGCGCGGGTGCCGCGCCCGCAGCGCGGCCCAGGAAAGCGATCGCAATACCGCCGAACGCCAGGAAAATGCCCAGCCACTGCAAAGGGGCCAGACGCTCGGCCTGCAAGGTCAGGTGCAAGCCCAAAGCGGCGAAGATGGGCGAGGTGTACAGAAACACCACCATGTGCGAAGCGCTGGTGTGGCGCAGGCCCTCGGCCACCAGAAAAAACTCCAGCGCAAACAACAGGCCTGCGATCATCCCGGGCCCGGCCGTGCCGTCGGTGAAGCGCATGCGCTCACCACGCCAGCGCATGAACAAACCCACCAGCACGGCGGCCACACCCGAGCGCAGCGCGATCTGAAACACCGGGGCGATGTCCTCGGCCGTGCTCTTGAGCACGATCTGCTGCAGCGCCCAGACCAGGCAGAGCAACAACATGAGGCCGACGGCGGTGGCATCGAGCGGTTTGCGGGCATCCATGGCAAAAAATCCAATTGCAAAGAAGAAGCCCTGGATTGTGGAACTGCCCTGCACGATGGATATAGTGCGAAACCGACAATCCATAGCCGCTGCCTGCCAGGGCGGCAAATACCTTGCCCAACACAGCGCCATGCCTATCCTGAAACCCAAGCTGGAGGTCCCGATCACCAGCGCGGACCTGCCCGTACCGGTGATGTTTCGCAGCGCGGTCACGCCCGCGCAAGGCGTGTACCCGCACCACCAACACGCCTGGGGCGAGTTCGTCTACGCCTTCAGCGGCGTGATGGAGGTGAAGCTGAAGGACCACCACTACCTGGCGCCACCCCAGTACGGCGTGTGGCTGCCGCCGCGCGTGGAACATGTGGGCTTGAACCGGCAAGAATCGCACCATTGTTCGCTGTACGTGTCGCCCACGGCCTGCGGCGTATTGCCGGCCAGCGCTTGCGCGCTGACGGTGAGCCCCCTGGTGCGTGCGCTGCTGGAGCAGCTGCGCGACCACCCGCCCGCGCAACCACCCAGCGCAGAGGAAGCGCGGTTGCTGCAGGTGCTGCTCGACCAACTGGCCGCCGCACCCTGCAACAACAGCTACCTGCCGCATTCCGACGACCCCCTGCTTGGGCCGGTGTTGCAGGCGCTGGAGACCGATCCGGCCGACAACCGCACCCTCGCCGAACTCGCTCAGACTCTGGCGCACACCACCGAACGCACGCTGGCGCGGCGCTGCCAGCGCGACCTGGGCATGAGCCTGGCCGAGTGGCGCCAGCGCCTGCGTGTGGTGCGCGCCTTGCCCATGCTGGAGGCGGGCCACAAGGTGGAGGCCATCGCACTCGATCTGGGCTACGGCAGCGCCTCGGCCTTCATCGCCATGTTTCGCCGGATGATGCGGGTGACACCCGACGAATTTCGGCGCGGCACGGTGGGCGGTGGCGGAGCCGCCCGGGACCACTGGTAGCGGGTTTTGTGAGCGACCTCGCTAGCGACTGCCGAAAAATGCCCATACCGTTTCGTTGGCGGATAGCGCGTCCGATCCGACCCGACCACCACGCGGCTTGGTACCGCCCGGCCAGGAATGCCCGCCGGTCTCGGTGACGCAGAGTTGCACCTCGGTTCCACCCGCACAGCCTGAGTGCACCTCGCAGTAAGCACCCGGCAGCTGTAGCACGCGCCGGGTCGGTGCGCTGCAGGCATTGAGCTTCACCCATTTCGCCACCGTGTCGGGCACCGAGACGAAATCGGCGTGGGTATTGGACGCGCTGCCGGAGCCGCCGTTGAACAGCACGCGGTCGTCGTCTTTGGCGTGTATGTGCAGCACCGAGATGGGCTTTGAGGGCGTGCAGTTCAAAGTGCCATCGGTGCCCGCCACCGAGGCAATGGCTTTGAAGGTGTCGGCCATTTCGCAGGCCAGGCGGTAGCTGAGCATGCCGCCGTTGGACATGCCGGTGGCGAAGATGCGTGCTTTGTCGATGTTCAGCCGTTGCTGCACATCGGCCAGCACGGCGCGCACAAAACCCACGTCGTCAATCTGCTCGTCGCGCGCCTTGCCGCAGCAGATGCCGGCGTTCCAGGTGGCGAGCTTGCCCGAGCGCAGGCGGCTATGGCCATTGGGGAACAGGATCACATAGCCACTGCGCTCAGACTGGGTGATGAGCCCGTAGTAGCGGTCCTCGGCCTGGATGTCCATGTTGCCTCCGCCACCGTGAAAGGCCATCACCAGTGGCGCTGCGGCACGGGCAGGCGCATAGCCGGTGGGCACGTGCACCCGGTATTTCCGCTCCTGATTCTGGTGGCGCAGGACGAAGGTGTAGTCACCGGGTTGGGTGATGGCCTCGGTCGGTAGGGGTGGAGCCACCGCACGGTCCAGCAGCCGATCGCGCAGGCGCTGGATGGGCCGGGCATCGTTCGCCGCCTGCGCCCAAGCAGGTAGAGGCGGCCAAGTGGCGACCACCAGCAGCAGCAAGCCCAAGCCGCGCAGGGCTGACCCCCATCGGTGGTTCACAACGAGGCGACCTGTGGCCGCACCCGGCATGCTGCGCTTCCCCTGGGCACCGCTTCGCGCTACTTGTGCGCGATGGGCTTGTCGGTGAACAGAAAGTCTTTCAGCTCGTGCGAAAACCGAGGGTCCTTGCGGCGGATCCACTCCAGCACCATGGCCGCGTGTTCTTTCTCTTCGTCGCGGTTGTGCTCCAGGATGGCCTTGAGCTCGGGATCTTTGCAGGCGTCTGCGCGCTGGTTGTACCAATCAACCGCCTCCAGCTCTTCCATCAGCGAGACGATGGCGCGGTGCATGTCGCGGGTTTCATTTGACAGTTCTTCGATGGGTTCGTGGTAACCAACACTGGACATGATTGACTCCTGTGAAATTGCGGGAAGAAACCAACCCCTTTGTACCAAATGCCGGCGACAGGTGAACGGATCCCGGATCACATGCCGTTCGCTGGCGGCGCCATGCGCGTTGTTTGCCCTGTATAAACAGCGCCTTATGAATAAAAACCTCTGGCTGCTGGCCGCCGCGCAAGGCCTGTTTCTCACCAACAACGTGGTCTTCATCGCGATCAACGGGCTGGTGGGCCTGTCGCTGGCGCCGCTGGGCTGGATGGCGACCCTACCGGTGATGGGCTATGTGGTGGGCGGTGCGCTGTCCACGCCGCTGGTGGCGCGTACCCAGAGCCGGTGGGGGCGCAAGGCTTCGTTCCAGATCGGCTTGCTGGTGGCCTTGCTCTCGGCGCTGCTGTGCTACTGGGCCGCGCTCGACAAGAATTTCTGGCTGCTGGTGAGCGCCACCGTGATCGCGGGCTATTACAGCGCCAATGGCCAGCTCTACCGTTTTGCGGCGGCCGAACTGGCCGCGCCGGATTACCGCGAAAAAGCGGTGTCGCTGGTGCTGGCGGGCGGCTTGATCGGCGCGGTGCTGGGGCCCAACCTGGCCAGCCGCACGCGCAATGTGCTGGAGGTGCCCTTTGCGGGCGCCTACCTGGCGCTGGCGGTGGTCGCTCTGATCTCGATGGCGATCATGGCCTTCCTGCGGTTTCCACCGCTGCCTCCCAAGCAGGACAACGCGGACAAGGGCCGCCCGCTGTCGGTGATCATGCGCCAGCCGGTGTTCATGGTGGCCGCAGGCGCGGCAGCGCTGAGCTATGGCGTGATGAACCTGTTGATGGCGGCCACGCCACTGGCCATGTAAGTGTGCGGTTTTCCCTTTGACGATGCGGCCCTGGTGCTGGAGTGGCACGTGATCGGCATGTTCGCGCCCGGCTTCTTCACCGGCCACCTGATCAAACGCTTTGGCACACTCACCATCATGGGCGTGGGCGTGCTGCTCAACCTGGCGTGTGTGGCGATTGCGCTCACAGGTGTGGAGCTCCATCAATTTCTGGTGGCGCTCTTTTTATTGGGTGTGGGCTGGAATTTCCTCTTCACCGGCAGCACCACACTGTCGCTCCAAGCCTACAGGCCTGAGGAAAAAGACCGCGCACAGGCCGCCATCAATTTTTTTGTTTTCGCCACCATGGCGCTCACTTCCTTCGCATCCGGCGCCCTGGTCACCACTCGGGGATGGCAGTGGTTGAACCTGGGTTCACTGGTGCCCGTGGTGCTCACCGGACTGGCCTTGTTATGGCTTGCGTGGGTGCGGCGGCAGGCTCAGAATGTCCGCTGAACCGCGACACACCCGTCTGCGGGGCATAGGCGTTGCACCACCTTCACGGTGGTGCCACCCAGCCATTTGAAGCAAGGGATTGGATATGGGACTGTTGGACTCTTTGATCGGTGCGGCCACGCAAGGCGGCTCGGGTGGCCAAGGCCATGGCTCTGCGAGCGCCAACACGGGTGGCATCGATCCACAAATGCTCATGGGACTGGTGAGTGCTTTGCTCAACAGCTCGGGCGGTGTCTCGGGCCTGCTGGCCAAGCTGCAAGCCGGCGGGTTGGGCGAGGCCGCTCAATCCTGGGTCGGCACGGGCACCAACCAGCCGGTTTCTGCCGACCAGCTGGGCAGCGCGCTCGGCCCGGACCTGATGGGCATGGTGGCCCGTCAACTCGGCGGCAACAACGAACAGGCCTCCGGGGCGCTGGCCGATTTGCTGCCGGGCCTGATCGACAAGCTCACACCCCAGGGCCAAGTGCCCGCCGACAACGGCACGGGCGATCTGGGGGCCTTGTTGGGTGGCGGTGGGAACGCCGGTGATTTGATGGGCATGCTGGGCGGTCTGCTGCAAAGGCGCTGAGCGGCGCTTGCCACTGCACCGCCTCAGGCCGGTGCGTGTTGCGCGAGCCAGCCCTTCAAGCAGGCAAAGACCTGTGAAGCGTCGGCTTCGTTGAAGATCTCGTGGTACAGGTCTTCGAAACAGCGGTTGCTCACCATATCGGGTGGTGCGGCCTGTGCAAACGCCCGACTGCCCTCTGCCCGCACCAGTTTGTCCGCACCCGCGTACATCAGCAAGGTGGGCACGCGCCAGCGGGGTGCGGCCGCCAGAATGCGGGGGCCATTGCTGTCGATGAAGCGCGCCAGCCGCGCCGAGATGCGGTCGTGCACCCGCCGATCGTTCTGATAGGCCTGCACCACCGCCGGATCGTGTGAAATCCGGCGCGCATTCAAGCCATTGGACAGGGTGAAATTGGGCGCAATGCGGTTGAGCGCGGCGATCAGCTGCTTTTGCAACAGCCCAATGCCCGCATCCAGCGCGGGCGACGACAGCACCAATGCGTCCACCGGCGCGATCTTGCGCTGAACAAAACTGGCCGCCACCAGGCCACCCATGCTGTGGCCCAGCAGGATCAGCGGGCAGGCCCAAGCTTGGGCCAGGTGGCGGCGCGTATCGTCCAGCACTTCGTCCAGATCGAGCAGCAAGGCATCGTCTTCGCTGAGCACGCCGCGCGCACCACCCGAATCACCATGCCCGCGCTGGTCGTAGGCGCGCACCACAAAGCCCCAATCGTTCAGGCGGCGTGCCACTGGGTCGTAGCGCCAGGCGTGCTCACCCAGACCGTGCACGATCAGCACCACGCCGCGCGGACGCTGGCGCTTGGGCAGGGGCCAGTCGTACACGGCCAGGTTCAAGCCGTCGCGCAGGGTAAACGGAGCTTGGCTGGTATCCGTCATAAAAAAACTTTCAGCGCCTGGCGGCGGTCTCTCTTCAGGGCACACGCACCAGCACCTGGGCCACAGCGGCGGTGAGGCGTTGCGCGTAATCGAGGTGCAGGAATTCGTTGGGGCCGTGCGCATTGCTGCGCGGGCCCAACACGCCGCACACCATCATCTGGGCCTTGGGAAAGCCTTGGCTCAGCAGGCTCATGAGCGGAATGGTCCCGCCCTGTCCGATGGTGCCGCAGGCGGCGCCAAAGTGTGCCTGCGAGGCGTCTTGCAAGGCCTGCTCAAACCAGGGCGCTGTGCTGGGCGCGTTCCAGCCACTGGCCGAGCCTTCGCCTTCAAATGTCACCTTGGCCTGGTAGGGCGCGTTGTCCTCCAGCAAGGCCTTGAGCGCCTGCACCGCCGACGCCGCGTCCACCAGCGGCGGCAGGCGCAGGCTGAGCTTGAAGGCGGTGTAGGGCCGCAGCACGTTGCCCGCGTTGCGCATCTCGGGGAATCCGTCGGCACCGGTCACGCTCAGCGTGGGGCGCCAGGTGCGGTTGAGCAAAGCCTCGACCGGATCGGTGGTGGTGGGCAGGGCGAACACGCTGGAGCCACCGCAGTCGTGGTGCGCCCAGGGAAAACGCTTGTACAGTTCGTCGCCCAGGATGGCGGCGGTGGCCTGGGCCTGGGCCACCCGTTCGGCCGGCACTTCGCAATGGAAGCTGGCGGGCAGCAGGCGGCCAGTGGCGCTGTCCTCCAGCCGGTCGAGCACCTGGCGCATGATGCGAAAGCTCGACGGCACCAGGCCCGACGCATCGCCCGAATGGATGCCTTCGGTCAGCACCTCGACCTTGAGCACGCCGCTGGCCATGCCGCGCAGGCTGGTGGTGAGCCAGAGCTGGTCGTAGTTGCCGGCGCCACTGTCCAGGCAGACCACCAGGCCCACATCGCCCAGGCGGGGACGCAGGGCATCGACGTAGGGCAGCAGGTCGTGTGAGCCGCTTTCTTCGCAGGTTTCGATCAGGCCCACGATGCGCGGGTGCGCCGCGCCCTGCGCCTGAATCGCCTGCACCGCAGCAATGCTCGCGTACACCGCATAACCGTCGTCGGCACCGCCGCGCCCGTAGAGCTTGCCGTCGTCGATCTTGGGCGTCCAGGGTCCAAGGTCGCTGCGCCAGCCGGTGAATTCGGGTTGTTTGTCGAGGTGGCCATACATCAGCACGGTCTGGCCCGAGGTGGGTGCGGGCGTACCGTCCCGACCGGCGCTGGCGGGCAGCTCAAAGAAGAGGACCGGCGTGCGCGGCCGCCCTTGGGCGTCATCGAGCCGGATCACCTCCAGTGTCAGCCCCGGCACTTTTTGCGCCGCCACCCAATCGGCGGCGTTTTGCAGCACGCGCTCCAGCAGGCCGCGGCTGGCCCAGTCGGGGTCGAAAGCGGGCGACTTGGCCGGCACTTCGATGTAGCGCTGCAATTCGGGCACGATGCGCTCGCGCCAGGCGGCACCCGTGTGCATGGCCAGGGCGGCGGGATTCAATGAGGGCAAGGGCAGTCGGGCGTTCACGGCAGACATCTCCAGAACCGTCTGCACCTGCCGGGCCAGTCGCCACGGAGTAGGCATCGGGTTGTTGTGTTGCCAAGTATAGGCAGGCGCCGCCCCTGCGCGCAGGCTTCTAGACCACCGCAGCTCAGGTCTTGACCGTGGTGGACCGTGTGTGGTGATGAAACGCCAGTACCACCTCGGTCAGGCGCGCGGCCTGTTCGCGCAAGCGCTGGGCGGCCACGGCGCTCTGGTCCACCAGCGTGGCGTTTTGCTGGGTCATCTGGTCCAGCTGGTTGACCGCCTGGTTGACCTGGCCCACGCCCTGGGACTGTTGGGTAGCGGCCACGGTGATGTCCCGGATATAGGCCGAGACCTTTTCTGCGTTGGCCACGATCTCGCCGATGGTGCTGCCGGCATCGGCCACCAGGCGCGATCCCATCTTCACTTTGTCGACACTGCTGTTGATCAGGTCCTTGATTTCCTTGGCCGCCTGGGCGCTGCGCTGGGCCAGGCTGCGCACTTCGCTGGCCACCACCGCAAAACCCCGGCCCTGCTCGCCGGCGCGCGCCGCCTCCACCGCCGCGTTGAGCGCCAGGAGGTTGGTCTGGAAAGCGATGCCGTCGATCACGCCGATGATGTCGCTGATCTTCTTGCTGCTGTGGTTGATCTCGTCCATGGTCGTCACCACCTGGCCCACCACTTCGCCGCCGCGCGTGG
>NZ_JBFJMY010000065.1:0-14502 GCF_041633695.1 Hydrogenophaga sp. | reverse complement strand
GCTATTGGCCCGGACTGGCCGACGGCGCTCTGCAGCCCGGCTACGCCGGCATGCGCCCCAAGATCAGCGGCCCCGGTGAACCGGCCGCAGACTTTCTTTTCCAGGGGCCTGAAGCGCACGGTGTGCCGGGTCTGGTCCACCTGTTCGGCATCGAATCGCCGGGGCTGACCAGTTGCCTGGCCATTGGCGAGCACGTGCGCAAGTGCCTGGTCTAACCGCTGTTTCCACGGGGCTCGCGTCAACACGCCCGGGCTGATCGGGCGCTGGCCGTGTGCTGGCCGAGTCTGGGCGAATCGGTCAGCGCGCGGCGTTCGAAGTCCGTTTGGCGTGTTGCTGGATCGCCGTAGCCGCCTCCCGCACCAGGGCCGGGCCTTTGTAAATCAGGCCGGTATAGATTTGCACCACATCGGCACCGGCCTCGACCTTGCTGACCGCGTCGGCACCGCTCAGGATGCCGCCCACGCCGATGATGGGGAAGCTTTTGCCCAGGCTGGTGCGCAAGTGGCGGATGACCCGGTTGCTGGCCTGCAGCACCGGGCCGCCTGAAAGGCCCCCGGCTTCTTCGGCGTGCATTTGCCCGGCCACCGCTTCACGGCTCAGGGTGGTGTTGGTGGCGATCACGCCCATGCTGTTGTTCGCAGCGCCGGCGCTGTCGCAGCCATAGCGCAGCAGGGTGGCTGCGATGACTTCGATTTGTGCGTCGTCGAGGTCGGGTGCGATCTTCAGGAAGATGGGAATCGACTTGCCGGTGTTCTCGGCCAGTGCGCTGCGCCGTTCGGATACCGCTCCCAGAAGCGCGTCCAGCGCCTCGTCGCCTTGCAGGCTGCGCAGATTTTTCGTGTTGGGACTGGAGATGTTGAGCGTGACGTAGTCGGCGTGCGGGTACACCGCCTCCAGGCAGCGGAGGTAGTCGTCGGTGGCGCGCTCGATGGGCGTGGCCGCGTTCTTGCCGATGTTGAGGCCCAGCAGCATGGGGTTGCCCGCGTTGCTTTTGCGAAAGCGGGCTTGCCGAACGTTGGCGACAAAGGCGTCCAAGCCTTCGTTGTTGAAGCCCAGGCGGTTGATCAAGGCATTGGCCGCCGGCAGGCGGAACATGCGCGGTTTGGGGTTGCCCGGCTGGGCCAGCGGTGTGACGGTGCCGACTTCGACAAATCCGAAACCCATGGCGGCCAGGCCGTCGATACAGCGCGCATTCTTGTCCAGTCCGGCGGCCAGGCCCACCCGGTTGGGAAAGTGCAGGCCGGCCAGCGTGACCGGGTCGTGCACCCGTTGCTCGCCATACAAGCAGGTCAGCGGGGAGTGTTGCAGGCGCGCGAGGCTGCCCAGGGTGAGCTCGTGGGCGTGTTCGGGGTCCAGGCCAAAGAGAAACGGGCGCGCAAAGGCGTAGGGCAGCAGGGACATTGGATAATCTGAGGATTGCTTATTCAACCGATTGTCGCAAATGACCCAAGACGAACTCAAAACCCTGGTCGGACAGGCCGCTCTCTCTTACGTGGTGCCCGGCCAGATTGTCGGCGTGGGCACCGGTTCCACCGTCAACAAGTTCATCGACGCGCTGGTGACCATGAAGGACCAGATTCCGGGTGCGGTGTCGAGCTCCGTGGCGTCTACCGAGCGGCTGCAAGCCTTGGGCATCCGGGTGTTTGAGGCCAACGAGGTGGGTGAGCTGGCGGTGTATATCGACGGCGCCGACGAAATCGATGCGGGTGGCCACATGGTCAAAGGCGGCGGAGCGGCGCTGACGCGGGAGAAAATCGTGGCCGCCCAGTCGAAAAGCTTTGTCTGCATCGCCGACGAATCCAAGCTGGTGCAGGTGCTGGGGGCGTTTCCGCTGCCGGTGGAGGTGATTCCCATGGCCAGCGCCCGCTTGCAGCGCCAGTTTGCCGCGCTCGGCGGGCAGGCGCTTGTTCGCATGAAAGACGGGGTGCCGCTGGTGACCGACAACGGCCAATACATTCTGGACGTGACGGGGCTCAAAATCGGCGATGCGCTGGCTTTTGAGAGCCAGGTCAACCAGTGGCCCGGCGTGGTCACGGTGGGGGTGTTTGCGCACCAGAAGGCCAGTGTTTGCCTGCTGGGCACCGCGTCCGGGGTGCGAACGCTGAATTTCTAATCCAGGGCAGCCAGGCCCCGGGGTTTAGAAGCGGATGCCGCTGGGGTTGGCTTGGCCCGGCGTGACCGGCACCGGGGCGGGTGCGCTGGCGTTGCGCTCCTGTGCCTTGGTGGTGCCCGGTGCGTCCGGCGCTTTCACCGCGACCAAGGGTGTGGCCGGTGGGCGCCGGTAGGAGCTGGGCAAAGCGGATTTGCTGGGGTAGTTGGCCGCGTCCAGGAACTGCGTCCACTCGGTGTCCGAATAGCCTTTGATCTGCTGGGCGCCAATGGTCAGAAACGGCAACGAGCTGGCGCCGCTCAGACGCTTCAAGGCCTCGCTGTCTTCGGCCGTTTTGACGAGTTTTTCGCTGTAGGGCACGCCGCGCGCGTTGAGCAGGTTGCGCCCGCTGTTGCAGGGCGCGCAGTCGTCGCTGGTGTAGAGGGTGACCGGGTAACGCGACACCACCTGGCGCAGCTCAAACGGCAACTGGGCGTTGGCGCTGGCCGCCGAGTTGGCGGTGGCACCCCCCACGGGCTGGGTGTCGGCAGACGGTGGTTTGTCGGAGAACGAGACCCGGCCATCGGGGCCCACGATGCGGTAGACACCCTGTGCAAAAACCGGGGCGGCCACGAGCAGGGCCAAAGCGCTCCAGGCGAGTCGGGTAAAGGCAATCTTGTGCATGTGTTCTCCTCGGGCGTCGGTGGCGTGGACGTGATGGAATCTTATCGGCAAAAGTGGCGGCGACTTCAGGCCATGCCCTGGTGTCGCAACAAAGCGTCGATGCTGGGTTCGCGGCCTCGAAAGGCTTTGAACGACTCCATGGCCGGGCGGCTGCCGCCCGCTTCCAGTATGGCTTGCCGGTAGCGGCGACCGGTGTCCACGTCCAGCGGGCTGCCATTGTGGGCCGCTTCCTCGAACGCGGCGTATGCGTCTGCCGAGAGCACTTCGGCCCATTTGTAGCTGTAATAGCCCGCCGCGTAACCGCCGGCAAAAATGTGGCTGAAAGTGTGCGGGCTGCGGCTGTAGGCAGGCGGGCTCAGCAAAGCCACTTCGTCCCGCACCTGTTGTTGCAAGCCCAGGATGGCCTCGCCGTTGGTGGGTGGCGGTGTTTGGCTGTGCAGCAGCATGTCGAACAGCGAAAATTCCACCTGGCGCAGGGTTTGCAGGCCGCTTTGGTAGTTTTTGGCCGCCAGCATCTTGTCGAACAAGGCTTTCGGCAAGGGCTCGCCGGTGTCCACATGGGCCGTCATGTGCTTGAGCACATCCCATTCCCAGCAGAAATTTTCCATGAACTGGCTGGGCAACTCCACCGCATCCCACTCGACACCGCTGATGCCCGACACATCGTGTTCGTTCACCTGCGTGAGCAGGTGGTGCAGGCCGTGCCCGAATTCGTGGAACAGGGTGATGACATCGTCGTGCGTCAGCAGCGGGGGCTGTTGCACGCCGTTGACGGTGAGGCCTTCGCCGAAATTGCAGACCAGGTGGGCCACCGGCGTTTGCAGCGTGGCGTTGTCCGGGCGCAGCCAGCGCGCCCGGGCGTCGTCCATCCAGGCGCCGCCACGTTTGCCGGAGCGGGCCGACGGGTCGAGATAAAACTGGCCGATCAGCACGGTACCGGCGGGGGTGCTGCGCTCTATGCGGTAGAACTCCACGCTGGGGTGCCAGACCGGGGCCTGGTCGCGCCGGATGCCGACCTCGAACAGGGTTTCCACGATTTTGAACAAACCGGCCAATACCTTGGGCGCCGGGAAGTAGGGTTTGATTTCCTGCTCGCTGAAGGCGTAGCGCGCTTCCTTGAGTTTTTCACCCACGTAGGACCAGTCCCAGGCTTTTGGATCGGGCAGTTGCAATGTGCTGGCCGCAAAGGCGCGCAGGTCGGCCAGGTCTTTTTCAGCAAAAGGCCGTGCCTTGGTCGCCAGATCGCGCAGGAAAGCCACGACCTGCTCCGACGATTCGGCCATTTTGGGCACCAGCGACACGTCGGCGTGGTGGCGGTAACCCAGCAGCTGCGCTTCTTCGAAACGCAGGGCCAGCAGTTCGCCCATGACCGCGGAGTTGTCGAACTTCACTGCATCGCCTTCGGCTTGATCGCTGGCGCGCGTGGCATAGGCGTGGTAGAGCTTTTCGCGCAAGGCGCTGCTGTGCGCGAACTGCATCACCGGGAGATAACACGGCATCTTCAGCGTGAGCTTGTGGCCGGTTTTGCCTTCGGTCTGGGCCGCAGCGGCTGTGGCTTGTTGCACGTCGGGTGGCACGCCGGCGAGTTCTTCGGTCGAGACGTAGAGCGCGAACGCATCGGTGGCGTCGAGCGCGTTTTCGCTGAACTTCTGGCCCAGTTCGGCCTGGCGCTCCTGGATTTGGGCAAAACGGGTCCGGGCGGTTCCGGTCAGTTCGGCCCCACCCAGCACAAAGCTGCGAACCGCGTTTTTGTGGGCCTGGGTCTGCTCGGCGTTCAGTGCGGCGGGGTCCATCGCCTTGTACTTGGCGTACAAGCGTTCGTCGGCGCCCAGGCGGGTCCAGAATTCGGTGACCTTGGGCAAGGCGGCGTTGTAGGCGGCCCGCAGTTCGGGGGTGTCGGCCACGCTGTTGAGGTGGTTGACCGCGCCCCAGGCGCGTCCCAGGCGTTCGGTGGCCACATCCAGCGTTCGGGCCATGGCGGCCCATTCGGCGGGGAAGTCGGTGGCCGTGACCTGTTCCAGCGCCGCGTCGGCGGCTTGCATCAGGGTTTCCACGGCGGGCAGCACGTGCGCGGGCGCGATGCTGTCAAACAACGGGAGGTCGGTGAAATCCAGCAACGGATTGGACGTGGGGGAGCTGTCGCGTGGGTTCATGGAGTCTCAGATGTGGTCCAGCCACGTAAGTTCAAGCCCGGCCCTATCCGTTGGGTACCGGGCACGCCGGCTTATTGCGCGGATTTTTTGATGCTCTTTTTCATCACTTTGGCGCGCTTGACCTGGCCGCCGGAGGTGAGGCGCTGGTTGCCCAGCACGCGTACTACCTTCATTTCCGGCCGCTGACCGCCGCGCTTGCTGAATTTGAGCACTTTCACGTCGCGCGGGCCCGGCATGCGCTCCTCGTCAATCGGCTTGATCTTTTCCGGAATCGGGCGCCAGAGCACCAGCAGCTTGCCGATGTGCTGGATAGGGGCCGCATCCAGCTCGTTGGCCAGCGTTTGCAGCATGCCCTCGCGAGCAGCACGGTCGTCGCTGAACACCCGGACCTTGATCAGGCCGTGGGCCTTGAGCGCCGCATCGATTTCTTTTTTGACGGCAGGGCTCAATCCTTCGCCGCCGACGCGGACAAGTGGATCAAGGTGGTGGGCCTCGGCGCGGTGGACTTTGCGCTGGGCGGGGGTGAGTGTGATCTGGGGCATGGGACAATTATCGTTTAACGGCAGAGGCCTGCACATGTGGGTGTCGCCACCAGTTTGAGGCCATTCGCGACATGAAAGTCAAGACCCAGAGCAAGAAGGTCAACAAGGCCTGGCTCAATCAGCATGTCAACGACCCCTATGTGCGGCTGGCCCACAAGGACGGCTACCGCGCGCGCGCAGCCTACAAGCTCAAAGAAATCGACGAAACCCTGGGTTTGATCCGGCCCGGTCAATGCGTGGTCGACCTCGGTTCGACCCCCGGCGCCTGGAGCCAGTATGCCCGGCGCCGAATGAATCCGCAGGGCGCTGCGGTGGGCGAACTCCACGGCCACATTCTGGCCCTGGACCTGTTGCCGATGGAGCCGGTGGAGGGCGTGCACTTCATTCTGGGCGATTTCCGCGAGGCCGCGGTGTTGGCGCAGCTCGAAGCAGCGCTTGCGGAGCGTGGCATCGCGGCGGTGGACGTGGTGGTGTCGGACATGGCCCCGAATCTCTCCGGGATCGAGTCGGCCGATGCTGCGCGTATCGTGGATCTGGTGGAGTTGGCGGTGGATTTTGCTGTGAACCACCTCAAGCCCGAGGGCGCTTTGGTGGTCAAACTGTTCCATGGCAGTGGCTACGACCAACTGGTGGCCTTGTTTCGCAAGACTTTCCTGGTGGCCAAAACCTTCAAGCCCAAGGCGTCTCGCGACCGATCGTCTGAAACCTTTCTGATCGGCATGGGTCTCAAAGCGCATCGGTGAAGTTTTTTGAATGTTGCCGAGCCGATCCGAGCCGATATTTCTCACGGACATGCGCCTGATGGCCATGTCCCGGATCATGGCTTGGGCATATATCCCGTCCCCAGAGCTTGAAAGTCCTAAAATGGGCTCAACATGCCTTACTCAGCCAAAGTTCTAGCCAGGAGCCGCACTTGAACAACCAGTGGTTTTCGAAAATCGCCGTGTGGATGGTCATCGCCATGGTGCTTTTCACCGTCTTCAAACAATTTGACGGTCGTACGTCTGCGAGCGCGGGTTACATCGGCTACTCCGAGTTCCTCGACGAGGTCAAAGGCCAGCGCATCAAGAGCGCCACCATCCAGGAGGGGCAGGGCGGCACCGAGATCGTCGCCGTCACCACCGATGACCGTCGCATCCGCACCACCGCCACCTACCTGGACCGTGGTCTGGTCGGCGACTTGATCAACAACAACATCAAATTCGACGTGCGTCCGCGCGAAGAAAGTTCGCTGCTCATGACCCTGCTGGTGAGCTGGGGTCCCATGTTGCTGCTGATCGGCGTCTGGATTTATTTCATGCGCCAGATGCAAGGTGGCGGCAAAGGCGGTGCTTTCAGTTTCGGCAAGAGCAAGGCGCGTTTGCTCGATGAAAACAACAACACGGTGACCTTTGCGGACGTTGCGGGTTGCGACGAAGCCAAAGAAGAGGTCAAAGAGGTGGTCGACTTCCTGAAAGACCCCTCCAAATTCCAGAAGCTCGGCGGGCGGATTCCGCGCGGCCTGTTGCTGGTAGGCCCACCGGGTACCGGTAAAACCTTGCTGGCCAAAAGCATTGCCGGCGAAGCCAAGGTGCCGTTCTTCAGTATTTCGGGCTCCGACTTTGTCGAGATGTTCGTCGGTGTGGGTGCGTCGCGGGTGTGCGACATGTTCGACAACGCGAAAAAGAATGCGCCCTGCATCATCTTCATCGACGAGATCGATGCGGTTGGTCGCCAACGCGGTGCCGGTTTGGGCGGCGGGAACGACGAGCGCGAACAAACCCTCAACCAGATGCTGGTCGAGATGGACGGTTTCGAGACCAACGTCGGCGTGATCGTGGTGGCGGCCACCAACCGCCCCGACATTCTGGACGCCGCCTTGCTGCGCCCCGGTCGTTTTGACCGCCAGGTGTATGTGACGTTGCCCGATATCCGGGGACGCGAGCAGATCCTCAACGTGCACATGCGCAAGGTGCCGGTGGCTGCCGACGTGAATCCTTCCATCATTGCCCGTGGCACGCCCGGCATGAGTGGCGCTGACCTGGCCAACCTGTGCAACGAAGCCGCGCTGATGGCCGCCCGGCGCAATGCGCGCGTGGTGGAAATGCAGGATTTTGAGAAAGCCAAAGACAAGATCTTCATGGGCCCCGAGCGCAAGAGCATGGTGATGCCCGAGGAAGAGCGTCGCAACACGGCCTACCACGAGTCCGGCCACGCGCTGATTGGCAAGCTGCTGCCCAAATGCGATCCGGTGCACAAGGTCACCATCATCCCGCGCGGCCGAGCGCTGGGTGTGACCATGAGCCTGCCGGCACAAGACCGCTACAGCTACGACAAGGACTACATGCTGAACCAGATCAGCATGTTGTTCGGTGGCCGCATCGCCGAAGAAGTGTTCATGCACCAGATGACCACCGGCGCTTCGAACGATTTTGAACGTGCAACGGGCATTGCCCGCGACATGGTCACCCGCTACGGCATGACGGATGCCTTGGGCCCGATGGTCTACGCCGAAAACGAGGGCGAGGTTTTCCTGGGGCGCTCGGTGACCAAGACCACGAACATGAGCGAGGCCACCATGCAGAAGGTGGACGCCGAGGTGCGCAGCATCATCGACGCCCAGTACAAGCTGGCGCGTGGTCTGATCGAGGAAAACAGCGACAAGATCCACGCCATGGCCAAAGCCTTGCTGGAGTGGGAAACCATCGATGCCGACCAGATCGACGACATCATGGGTGGCAAACCGCCACGCCCGCCCAAGGACTGGACGCCGCGCAACCCTTCGGTGGGTGGCGGCGACAGTGGTGGCACACCAGCGGTCAACACCGACCCTGCACCCACGGCAGCCTGAGCTGCGCACACACCATACGGGGCCTTTGGCCCCGTATTTTTTGGGCTCTCGCTTTTGGAGGCGGCCATGATCTGGCAAACCACCCGTTTTGAGATCGACCTGGGCCGGCCACAGCTCATGGGTATCGTCAACGTCACGCCGGATTCGTTTTCCGACGGTGGGCTGCACGCCGGCACGCGGGCGGCGCTGGCGCAATGCGAGCGCCTGATCCTGGACGGTGCGGACATCCTGGACATCGGGGGCGAATCCACGCGGCCGGGGGCGCCCGCCGTGTCGCTGGACGAAGAGCTGGCGCGGGTGCTGCCGGTGGTGACACAGGCGGTGCAACTGGGGGTGCCGGTTTCGGTCGACACCTACAAACCCGAGGTGATGCGCGCCGTGCTCGATGCCGGGGCGGACATCGTCAACGACATCTGGGCCTTGCGGCAAGGCGACGCCTTGCAGGTGGTGGCGACGCACCCGGGTTGCGGGGTTTGTCTGATGCACATGCACCGCGATCCGCAAACCATGCAGGTGGCGCCGATGGAGGGTGACGTGCTGCCGGCCGTCACCGCGTTTCTGGCGGAGCGGGCTGGCGCGTTGCAGGCGCTGGGCGTGGGGCGGAACCGCATCGTGCTCGACCCTGGCGTGGGTTTTGGCAAGACGGTGGCGCAGAATTTCAGTCTGCTGTCGCGCCAGGCGGTTTTGTTGGACCTGGGCTATCCGGTGTTGGCGGGCTGGTCGCGCAAATCCTCGTTGGGCCAGGTGAGTGGGCACGAGCGACCCACCGATCGGGTGGCGGCCAGTGTGGCCGCTGCTGTGCTGGCCGTGGAACGGGGGGCGCGGGTGGTGCGGGTGCACGACGTGCGCGAAACCGCCGACGCGCTGAAGGTCTGGCGGGCGGCCACGCCGCTTTGAAGGCCCGCACCGGGCGGCGCCGATAATGGCGTGTCGCGGGTCGCCGAGGTGGACGCCCACCACGCCGCCGACCCGACACCCCTCACAGGAGAATTTCCCATGACACGCAAGTACTTTGGCACCGACGGCATCCGTGGCACCGTGGGTGTGGCGCCCATCACCCCCGATTTCGTGCTGCGCCTGGCGCATGCTGTGGGCCGTGTGCTCAAGCGCTCCGAAGCCCGCCCCACGGTGCTGATTGGCAAGGACACCCGCATTTCCGGTTATATGCTGGAGTCGGCGCTGGAGAGCGGATTCAACTCCGCCGGGGTGGACGTGGTGCTGTTGGGGCCGGTGCCCACGCCCGCCGTGGCCTATCTCACGCGTGCCCAGCGCGCCAGCCTGGGGGTGGTGATCAGCGCCAGCCACAACCCCTTCGCCGACAACGGCATCAAATTTTTTGGCTCGCAGGGCAACAAGCTGCCCGACGACTGGGAGCTGGCGGTGGAAGCCGCGCTGGACGAAGCACCGGTGTGGGCGGATTCGGCCAGCCTGGGCAAAACCCGGCGGCTGGACGATGCAGCGGGCCGCTACATCGAGTTCTGCAAAAGCACCTGCTCCCATAACTTGAGCCTGAAGGGTCTCAAGATCGTGATCGACGCGGCCAACGGCGCGGCGTACCACATCGCGCCCGACGTGTTCCACGAGCTCGGGGCCGAGGTGATCCGCATCGGCTGCTCACCCGACGGCCTCAACATCAACCACCAGGTGGGGGCCACGCATCCGCAGGCACTGCTGGACGCGGTCAAGACCCACCAGGCTGACTACGGCATCGCGCTCGATGGCGACGCCGACCGCTTGCAGTTTGTCGACGCCGCAGGGCGTCTGTACAACGGCGACGAGCTGCTGTACCTGCTCGTGTGCGATCGGCTGTCGCGCGACCAAGTGGTGCCGGGCGTGGTGGGCACGCTGATGACCAACAAGGCGGTGGAGGTGGCGCTCAAGGCGCGGGGCGTGCAGTTCGTGCGCGCCAAGGTGGGCGACCGTTATGTGCTGGAAGAACTGAACCGCCACGGCTGGATTCTGGGCGGCGAGGGTTCGGGACATTTGCTGGTGCTGGACCGCCACACCACCGGCGATGGCCTGGTCTCGGCCTTGCAAGTGCTGCACGCCTGTGTGGACAGCGGCAAGACCATGGCCCAGCTGTTGAGCGAGTTGCAACTGTTCCCGCAGGTGCTCATCAATGTGCGCCTGCAAGCCGGCCAGGACTGGCAGACAAATACGGTGTTGCAGCAGGAAATCGCTGCCGTCGAATCCGAGTTGGGCGACGACGGCCGTGTGCTGATCCGCGCCAGTGGCACCGAGCCTTTGCTGCGTGTCATGGTCGAGGCGCGTGGCGCCTTGCAGGCACAAGCCTGCGCCGAGCGTCTGGTATCTGCGGTCAGCGCGGGTGTGGTGGCATGAGCGCACCGGTGGGCACCCCTCTGCAGGTCTTGCAGGCCGATTACGCAAACCCCGATCACGCGGCCGCTCTGGTCATGCTGCTCGATGCCTATGCCTGCGATCCAGCGGGTGGCGGGCAGGCTTTGTCGGCTTTTGCCCGGGCCCATGTGGTGAGCGGCCTGGCCGCGCGGCCCCAGGCTTATAGCGTGCTGGCGTTTGCCGGCGAAGCGCCGGTGGGTCTGGTCAACTGCATCGAAGGCTTTTCCACCTTCGCGGCGCGTCCGCTGGTGAACGTGCACGACGTGGCGGTGCTGGCCAGCCACAGGGGGCGTGGCGTGGCGGCCCGCATGCTGGCCTTGGCGGAATCGATTGCGCGCCAGCGTGGCGCGGTGAAGCTGACGCTGGAGGTTTTGTCCGGCAACGCCAAGGCCTTCGAGCTGTACCAACGCCTGGGTTTTGCGGGTTACCAGCTGGACCCCGCCATGGGCTCCGCGCAGTTCATGCAGAAACTGTTGCCCGCAGCGCCGGTACAGGCTTGACGGTCTGGTGATGCGAGCAGACCGCGCTCGCACACCGTTTTCAGTACAGCAGAAACGGCGCGCGTTCGGCCTCCCAGGCCATCTCGTCCAGGCAGGCCAGCTCGTCCAGGACGTCGGGTGAGGCCGCCGGGTCGTCCACCCATTCGCGCAGGCCGGGGCCGCCGTTGATCAGATCGATCGCCAGGCGGTCGTTCTCGTACTCGTAGGCAAAGTCGCGCCACAAGGGGTATTGGGGGGCCTGCATGCGCAGTGCCCGGAACGCCAGCGCTTGCAAACGCCAGGGCTTGAAACTGTCGTGCCCGTAGTGCTGTGGGTCTTCCACATGGATTTGCACCCCGTTGCACAGCTGCCCCGCGTGTTTGTGGAAGGTGGGCTCGAACCAGCATTCGCGCAGCACGCAGCCTTGCAACCACTGCGGGGCGGTGGCGCGCATGTCGGCGATCAGGCGGCGCGCATCGAGATCGGGCGCGCCGAACAACTCCAGCGGGCGTGTGGTGCCCCGGCCTTCCGACCAGGTCGTGCCTTCGAGCATCACCGTGCCGGCATAGGCCCGTGCCATGGACAGGTTGGGCGCGTTCGGGCTGGGGTTGATCCAGCTGCGTTCGTTCAGCGGCCAGCCAAAACCGGGGGCGCTTTCGGGTTGCCAGTCTTCCATGGTGACCACTTGGTAGTCCAGCTGCAGGCCCAGCGTGTCGATGAACCAGTGACCCAGTTCGCCCATGGTCATGCCGTGGCGCATGGGCATGGGCCCGGCGCCCACAAAGCTCTCCCAGCCCGGTTGCAGGCTCAGCCCTTCCACCGGGCGGCCTGCGGGGTTGGGGCGGTCCAGCACCCAGACCGCTTTGCCGTGCGCCGCAGCGGCTTCGAGCAGGTAGCGCAAGGTGGTGATGAAGGTGTAGATGCGGCAGCCCAGGTCTTGCAGGTCCACCAGCAGCACGTCGAAGCTGTCCATCATGGCGTCGGTGGGGCGGCGCACCGTGCCGTACAGGCTGAACACCGGTATGCCGAGCACCGGATCGAGAAAGTCGGGCGACTCGACCATGTTGTCTTGCTTGTCGCCGCGCAAACCGTGCTGAGGTCCGAAGGCCGCCGTGATGCGCAGTTCGGGCAGGGCGGCCAGGGCGTCCAGCGAGTGGTTCAGTTCACGGGTGAGCGAGGCCGGGTGGGCGAGCAGGGCGACGCGTTGCCCGATCAGGGGGGCGCGCAGTGCGGGGTCTTGCAGCAAACGGTCGAGTCCGAATTTCATGCGGTGCTGGCCCGTGCGGGCGTGGGTGAAAAAGGGTGGGGAGCGCGCAGCGAAAAACCGCTGCGGTGGTGAAAATCTGGGCCGGCCGTGGGGTGTTGCAGCGCCCAGTAGCTGAGCTGCCCTTGCTGGTCTTCAAGCACGGCGCTCAGGCCGATCTGCAGCGCGGTGGCGCTGTTCAGCGGCAAGGCAGAGGCCGGCAGTTCTACGGCTAGCCACAGCTTGTGCGCGTCGGACCGGCAGCGCACTTGCAGACTGGGGAGCGTTCCCGTTGCTTCTGCTGCGGCATCGCGCAGGCGTTCGCCGCTGAAGCGGTAAGCCGCCCACTGCCCCGAAGGCGAGAAGTTGAATTCGCGGTAGGCGGTTTCGCCGACCGTGGACACAAAGGCTTCCAGGCAGGTGTGCTGCCACAAACCGTCGGCCATGCCGGGCGGCTGGGGCGCGGGCAGGCGCAGTTGTTCCAGCGGGCCTTGCAGGTGGTATTCGAGCAAGAGCGAAGGCGCAACGGCGCTGTTGCCCACCGACAGCCGAACAGACACGGACAGCCCGGCGGGGCCGGGCGTGGCCGGGTGGGCTTGGAGCGCCAGCGGGCCAATGGGGTAGTGGCTGGCTGTTGCCGAGGGCGGCGGCGGGGTATGGGATGTCACAGGCGCCTATTCTGGCAGGAGCCGGGCTCGGCGCCTGCCAAAAAAGGCGCACAACCAGGCTCAAGTTGGCTGGGTGTCGAACCAATGGCGGGTGCGGTTCACGAACGCGACCAAGGTGAGCATCACCGGCACTTCCACCAGCACACCGACCACCGTGGCCAGCGCCGCGCCCGAATGCAGGCCAAACAAGGAAATCGTCACCGCCACCGCGAGTTCAAAGAAGTTGGAGGTGCCGATCAGACAGGCCGGCGCTGCGATGTTGTGCGGCAGCTTCAACCAGCGGGCGCCCGCATAGCCAATGGCGAAAATGCCGTAGGTCTGGATCAGCAAGGGCACGGCGATCAGAGCGATCACCAAGGGGTTGGCGACGATGGTTTCGGCCTGGAAACCGAACAGCAACAGCACCGTGCTGATCAAGCCCACCACCGACCAGGGTTTGAGCTTGGACACCAGGCGGTGAACCGCGGCTTCGCCACCGCGCCGGCGCAACAGCTGGCGCGTGGCGATACCCGCCGCCAGCGGCAAGACCACGTACAGCACGGTGGAGAGCAACAAGGTTTGCCAGGGCACGGTGAGGTCGGTCACGCCGAGCAGAAACGCCGCTATGGGGGCAAACGCAAACACCATGATGAGGTCGTTCACCGACACCTGTACCAGGGTGTAGTTGGGGTCGCCCTTGGTGAGCTGGCTCCAGACAAAGACCATGGCGGTGCAGGGCGCCACGCCCAGCAAGATCATGCCGGCGATGTATTCGTTGGCCGACTGCGGGTCCACCCACGGTGCAAACAGCAGCTTGAAAAACAGCACACCCAATGCCGCCATGGTGAAAGGTTTGATCAGCCAGTTGATGACCACGGTGAGCAAAAGACCTTGCGGCTTTTTGCGCACGTCGCGCACGGCGGCGAAGTCGATCTGGATCATCATGGGATAAATCATGATCCAGATCAGCACCGCCACGACGAGGTTGACGTGGGCGATTTCCAGCGCCGCGATGGCCGCGAAGGTGGGCGGGCTCAGCAGGCCCAGGCCGACGCCGACCAGAATGGCCAGACCGACCCAGACCGAGAGGTAGCGTTCAAAAAGTCCCATGAAATGGTGTTCCGGTGTAGAGATCGGTCAAGGCTTTTGCGCCAGAGCGCGGGCCTCTTGTTGCAGCAGCAGACGGTCGAGACCGGCCAGAGGCAGGTTGACCAGCAGCTCCGTGCGGCGGTGGATCGCCAGCAGGGTTTGTTTGAAGGCTCGCAGTTTTTCCTCGTCGGAGCCGGTGGCGTTCGACGGATCGGCATAACCCCAGTGCGCGGTGGCGGGATGGCCAGGCCAGAAAGGGCAGGCCTCGCCAGCGGCGTTGTCGCACACGGTGATGACCAGATCCATGTGCGGGGCGTCGGGCAGGGCGAACACGTCCCAGCTCTTGCTGTACAGGCCGGTGGTGTTTATGCCCGCGTCTTGCAGCGCG
>NZ_JBFJMY010000064.1:0-14548 GCF_041633695.1 Hydrogenophaga sp. | reverse complement strand
CGGAACGGTCCAAGTCGGGTGACATCACGCCCGCCGTGGTTCGCGGCAAACACTTGTGGGAAACGCGCAACTGCATCGGCTGCCACACCTTGTTGGGTGAAGGGGCCTATTTCGCGCCCGAGCTGGGCAACGTCTACGAACGCCGCGGGCCCGACTTCATCAAGGGCTGGATCCAGGCCATGCCCACCAATGCACCCGGGCGCCGCCAGATGCCGCAGTTCAACTTCACCGACGAGCAGCTCGACGATCTGGTCGAGTTCCTCAAGTGGACGAATGGCATCAACACCGAAAAATGGCCACCCAACATCGAAGGCTGAACGGTTCGGCGAGCCGCCGTTTCCGCCCACTCTCAGAGGACATATCCATGCAAGCCACCACACTCAAATACCCGTCCCAATCGGTCTCCAAGCTGTACTTCATGGCCGCCATAGGCCTGTTTGTCGGGCAGATCGTCTTCGGCCTGGCCCTGGGTCTCCAGTACGTCATCGGCGACCTGATGTTCCCCGCCATTCCTTTCAACATCGCACGCATGGTGCACACCAACCTGCTCATCATATGGCTGCTGTTTGGTTTCATGGGCGCTGCCTATTTCATCGTGCCCGAGGAGAGCGAGACCGATCTTTACAGCCCGTTGCTGGCCAAAGTGCTGTTCTGGATCTTCCTGGCCGCCGGGGTGCTGACCATACTCGGCTACCTGCTGGTGCCCTACGCCACGCTGGCCGAGATGACAGGCAACGACATGCTGGCCACCATGGGACGCGAGTTCCTCGAACAACCCTTGCCGACCAAGCTGGGCATCGTCGCGGTCTGCCTGGGTTTCCTGTTCAACATCAGCATGACCGTGCTCAAAGGCCGCAAGACCGCGATCTCCATGGTGCTGCTGATGGGCCTGTGGGGGCTGGCGCTGATGTTCCTGTTCAGTTTCGTCAACCCCAGCAACCTGGTGCGCGACAAGATGTACTGGTGGTTCGTGGTGCACCTGTGGGTGGAGGGCACCTGGGAGCTGATCATGGCGTCCCTGCTGGCCTTCGTGCTGGTCAAGACCACCGGCGTGGACCGCGAGGTGATCGACAAGTGGATGTACATGATCGTGGCGTTTGCGCTCATCACCGGCATCCTGGGCACCGGCCACCATTTCTACTTCATCGGACTGCCGGGCTACTGGCACTGGGTGGGCGGTGTGTTCTCCGCCATGGAGCCCATTCCCTTCTTCATGATGACGATGTTCGCCTTCAACATGGTGCAACGCCGCCGCCGCGAACACCCGAACCAAGCCGCCGTTCTGTGGGCCGTGGGCACCGCCGTCATCGGCTTTCTGGGTGCCGGCTTGTGGGGCTTCATGCACACACTCAGCCCGGTCAACTACTACACCCACGGTTCGCAACTCACCGCCGCGCACGGGCACCTGGCCTTCTATGGCGCCTACGTGCTGGTGGTGATTGCCATCATCAGCTACGCCATGCCGATTCTGCGGGGACGTGAAGCCAATCCCCAGCGCGCACAGTCGGTGGAGATGTGGAGTTTCTGGATCATGAGTATCGGCATGGGCGTGATGGTGCTGGCCTTGAGCGGCGCGGGTGTGCTCCAGATATGGCTGCAGCGTCTGCCCACAACGGGGGCAATGTCGTTCATGGCCACACAAGACCAGTTGACCTTCTTCTACTGGGCGCGCGTGGCCGGCGGCGTGGGCTTCTTGCTGGGCCTGCTCGCCTATCTGTCGAGCTTCTTCATCGGCCCCTCGGTCGACGAGAAAAGCAGCAGCTCAGCCACAGGCGCACGCCTGCAAAGGGCCTGACCATGGGCGGCGCAGATGCGATCGACTTGCTGGCACGCGCGGCTTCAACGCCGGGGCTGGTGGCAGCGCCAGAGAAGTTGCCCTTTTATGCCGAACAGGCGGGCGAATGCCAACTCTTTGCGCATTGTTTTCGCCAGCAGCTGCCACTGCTGATCAAAGGACCAACCGGTTGCGGCAAGACCCGCTTCGTGGAACACATGGCAGCGCGGCTGGGCCGCCCGCTGATCACGGTGTCCTGCCACGACGACCTGAGCGCCGCCGATCTGGTCGGGCGGCATCTGATCGGTCAGGGCGACACCGTGTGGAGCGATGGGCCGCTGGCCCGCGCCGTGCGACAGGGCGCCATCCTCTACCTGGACGAGGTGGTGGAAGCCCGCAAGGACACCACGGTGGTGCTGCATCCGCTGGCCGATGACCGCCGCTTGCTCCCCATCGAGCGCACGGGGGAACTGCTGAAGGCGCCACCCGAATTCATGCTCGTGATCTCGTACAACCCGGGTTATCAGAATTTGCTCAAAGGGCTCAAACCCAGCACGCGACAACGCTTCACAGCCCTGTCCCTGGGCTATCCGTCGGCCGAGGTCGAACGCCGCATCGTGGAGCAGGAAGGTCGCGCGGCGCCAGCGCTGGCCGCCCAGCTGGTGCACCTCGGACAGGCGCTGCGCCGGCTGACCGCGCACGACTTGGAAGAGACCGCGAGCACCCGTTTGCTGGTGATGGCGGCCCGTCTGGTGGCATCCGGCCTGCCCTTGCTCGACGCTTGCCGTGCTGCGGTGGTGAACGCGCTCACGGACGACCAGGAAACCAGTGCCGCACTGGACGAAGTGCTGCGCGCCCTGATCGACGATGGCCACTGACACCCCCTCCTCTTCCACATTGGCCCGCACCAGCGGAACCACCCAGGGGCCAACGAGCGCGATCTTGCAACGCCGCCGGCGTGTTTTCCAGATCGGGTTTTTCGCGCTCTTCCTGCTGGCGCCTGCGCTGAATCTGTTCCGCTTCGACCTGAACCAAGCCCAGCTCTGGGTGCTCGGCTGGCGCTGGTCGCTGGGCATTGACGCATTCGTGCGCGGTGACGCGACCGCGGTACAGACCGCCATCAACATCCTGTTGCGCGGGTTTCTCCCGGCGATCTTGTTCATCGCTGGTTTCCTGGCGGTGGCCTACCGCTATGGCCGCTTGTACTGCGGCTGGCTGTGCCCACATTTTTCCCTGGTCGAAATGCTCAACGACCTGCTGCACCGGGCCAGCGGCAAACTCAGCATCTGGGACCGTTCGACCACGCCGCGCAGCGGACGGCAGGCGCAAAAAAGGTGGTGGCCGGTTTTTCTGCTCGCCTGTGTGCTGTGCGGATTTGTCTGGGCCATCACCCTGCTGACCTACCTGCTGCCCCCGGCAGAAGTCTGGGCCCATCTCGTGCGCGGCACGTCCACACCCAACCAGCTGCGCTTCATCGGCATCGGTACCCTGGTGTTCACCCTGGAATTCACGCTGGCTCGGCATTTGTTCTGCCGCTTCGGTTGTGCGGTCGGCCTGTTCCAGAGCCTGGCCTGGATGGCCAATCCCAAGGCCATGGTGGTCTCGTTCGCGCGCGACCGGGCACGCGAATGCAAAACCTGCGACGCGCCACGCGGCAGCGCCTGCGACCACGCCTGCCCGATGCGGCTGAACCCGCGCAACATCAAACGCATGATGTTCTCGTGCGTGCAGTGCGGGCAATGTCTCAGCGCCTGTGACTCCACGCAATCCGATCAAGGCCGCCCACCGTCGCTGGAGTGGAAAGTGGGCCTGGACGCGGTGCGCGAAACGCTGCACCAACGGCGCGATAGGGTGCACTGATGGAAGAATGGGTTGGTGGCTGGTGGCACCGCATCGTCACGCGCGCGGCTCAGGCCGAGGCTTCAGAGGCTGCGGTGGCGCTGGACGACATGCACCGCAGCATCGGGCTGTTGTTTCGCGCCGGCGGCGGTGCGACCGCCGTGCGGATCACCGCCAGCGCCGATGCGCGCCACGGTGGCCCCCGGCACTGGCTGCAGCGCCTGGCGGGCACCGCCCTGCGCACGCCCCAACCCCAGCTCCACCACGACACGCTGGCCTTGCCGCCCACGTTGTCCGTGTTCGCCGACAGCGCGGCGAACCGCGATCTCTACCTCTGGCTGGCGGCCATGGCCTCGGTCTTCGTGCCCAGCGGCAACTGGATCGCCGACAACCGCCGCGCCACTGTATTGGCCCTGCAACAGTTCGCCGGTCTGCGTGCGCGCTTTGATCGGCTGAGCCGCCAGCACCTGGCACAACGCCCGGCTCTGGAGGGCTTAAAACCCGGCGATGCGCGGTACGAGGCAGCGGTGCAGGCCGCCTTGCGCGGCGAAGCACACGCCGAGCTGGCCGTGCGGCCCGAACACGTGGCCCCGGTCTGGCTCTGGCTGGAAGGCTTTGATGCACCCGTGCCGGGTGGCGGTGCACCCGGCGCTGCGGGCGATGCGGCCCCGCGGCCCGACGCAGCGCCCGATCCGGCCAGTGCCAAACGAAGGCGCAGCCGTCGGGTGCAGGACGACCCGTCTCGCCACCCCATGCTGCTGGCCGCCAAAACCGACGCCTTGATGAGCTGGAGCGAACTCGTCCGGCTCGACCGCGGCAGCGACGACGAAGCCAACCCCGACGCCTGCGCCGCAGCCGACGACATGGACACGCTCTCGCTCGCGCGCAGCGAACAGACCACCGCTTCGCGCGTCAAGTTCGACCTGGACCTGCCCAGCGCCAGCGCAGACGAGCTGCCACTCGGACCCGGCCACACCCTGCCGGAATGGGATTGGCGCCAGCAACGGCTGCTGCCCGAACATTGCCAGTTGCAAACCCTGGTGGCCCGGCCAGGCACCCCTTACATCCCCCCGCCCGCTTTGCGCGCCATGGCCCGGCGCGTGCAAAAGCGGCTCGAGGTGCTGCACGCAGCACCACAGCGCCAGCGGGCGCAGTGCCAGGGCGACGAGATCGACCTCGATGCCTGGGTGCGCTTCAGCAGCGAGCGCCGCAGCGGTAGCCGGCACAGCGACAGCCCTGCGGTCTACAGCCACACCCGGCGCGCCGAACGCAGCCTGGCCACCTTGCTGCTGGCCGACCTTTCCTTGTCCACCGATGCCTATGCCACCAACGACGCCCGGGTCATCGACGTGATCCGTGAGGCCTTGTACGTGTTCGGCCAAGCGATGGCGGCCACCGGCGACGCCTTCGAGATGCTGGGCTTCAGCTCGGTGCGCCGAAACAAGGTGCGCATCCAGCACCTGAAGGGCTTTGAGGAACGCTGGAACGAGGTCGTGCGCGCGCGGGTAGGCGCCTTGAAGCCCGGCTTTTACACCCGCATGGGCGCTGCGGTGCGCGAGGCCACACGGCGCCTGGACCAACGCCCCGAGCGCCAGCGTCTGTTGCTGGTGCTGACCGACGGCAAGCCCAACGATCTCGACATCTACGAAGGACGCTACGGGCTGGAGGACACCCGGCACGCGGTGCAGGAAGCGCGACAAGCCGGCCTGGTCCCGTTTTGCGTCACCATCGACGAAAAGGCCCACGACTACCTGCCACACCTGTTTGGAGGCCAAGGCTACGCCTTGGTGCGCCGCCCACAGGATCTGGTGCACCGACTGACACAGGCCTGGATAGCCTTGGCCCGTTGACCGGTCCAGTAAAAAAGCCCGCTGGGTCAGCGGGCTTTTTTGTGCGGTGGCACCCGTTCAGAGCTTTTCCGAGAGCTGCTCAAGAATCGCCGGGTTTTCCAGCGTAGACGTGTCCTGGGTGATGGCTTCGCCCTTGGCGATACCCCGCAGCAAGCGGCGCATGATCTTGCCGGAACGGGTTTTGGGCAGGTTGTCGCCGAAACGGATTTCCTTGGGCTTGGCGATCGGGCCGATTTCCTTGCCCACCCAGTCGCGCAATTCCTTGGCAATGGCCTTGGCCTCGTCGCCGGTCGGGCGTGAACGCTTGAGCACCACAAACGCCACAATGGCCTCGCCCGTCACATCGTCGGGGCGTCCCACCACAGCCGCCTCGGCCACCAAGTCGGTCTTGCTCACCAGGGCGGACTCGATCTCCATCGTGCCCATGCGGTGCCCAGAGACGTTCAGCACGTCGTCGATGCGTCCAGTGATGCGGAAATAACCCCGGTCCACGCTGCGCACCGCACCATCGCCAGCCAGGTAATAGCCCTTGAGCTCTTCGGGGAAGTAGGCCTTCTTGAAGCGCTCCGGGTCGCCCCAGATGGTGCGGATCATGGACGGCCAAGGCTTCTTGACCACCAGGATGCCGCCCGAACCGTTGGGCATGTCCACACCGGCTTCATCCACGATGGCGGCCGTGATGCCCGGCAGCGGCAAGGTGCACGAGCCCGGCACCAGGGGTGTTGCGCCCGGCAGCGGTGTGATCATGTGGCCGCCGGTCTCGGTCTGCCAGAAGGTATCCACGATCGGGCAACGCTCGCCGCCCACGTGTTTGTAGTACCACATCCAGGCTTCGGGGTTGATGGGCTCGCCCACCGAACCCAGCAGCCGCAGACTGGACAGATCGGAGCGCGCCGGGTGCACTTTTTCATCGGCTTCGGCCGCCTTGATCAGCGAACGGATGGCCGTGGGGGCGGTGTAGAAAATACTGCACTTGTGGCGCTCGATCATCTGCCAGAAGCGCCCGGCGTTCGGGTAGGTGGGCACGCCTTCAAAAACGATCTGGGTCGCGCCTGCCGCCAGCGGGCCGTAGGCCACGTAGGTGTGGCCGGTGATCCAGCCGATGTCGGCGGTGCACCAGAACACGTCGCTGGGCTGGAGATCGAACGTCCACTGCATGGTGAGATTGGCCCACAGCAGGTAGCCACCGGTGCTGTGCTGCACGCCCTTGGGTTTGCCGGTGGACCCCGAGGTGTAGAGCACAAACAGCGGGTGTTCCGCGCCCACCATCACGGCCGGGCAGTCGGTGGACTGTTCGGCCATCAGCTCGTGCATCAGGCTGTCGCGGCCCGCCACCATGTTGCAACTGGTCTGTGTGCGCTGGAAAACGATCACGTCTTTCACGCATTCGCAGCCGCCCATGGCGATGCCTTCGTCAACGATGGCCTTGAGCGGCAGCTCTTTGCCACCGCGCAGCTGGAAGTTGGCGGTGATCACCGCCACAGCGCCGGCGTCCTGGATGCGTTCCTGCAAGGCCTTGGCCGAAAACCCGCCGAACACCACGCTGTGGGTGGCACCGATGCGCGCACAGGCTTGCATGGCCACGACGCCTTCCACGGTCATGGGCATGTAAATGACGACGCGGTCGCCCTTCTTCACACCCTTGGCCTTGAGCGCGTTGGCAAACTGCGAAACCTTGTCCAGCAGTTCCTTGTAGCTGACCTTGGTCACCTCGCCGCCATCTGCTTCGAAGATGATGGCGGTCTTGTTCTCCACCGGCGTGCCCATGTGGCGGTCCAGGCAGTTGTATGAGGCGTTCAACTCGCCATCGTCGAACCACTTGTAGAACGGCGCGTTCGAGCTGTCCAGTGTCTGGGTGAAGGGTTTGCTCCAGTTCAGATATTCGCGCGCCAAACGGGCCCAGAACGCCTCGTGGTCTTTTTCGGCTTCCGCGCACAAGGCTTCGTACGCGGCCATGCCGGACACGCGCGCGGCCTGGACGGTGGCCGCTGTCGGTTCAAAAACGCGGTTTTCAACCAGCGTGGATTGGATGGACGTCGAAGGTGTGGACATGTTTTGTCTCCTCGGGGTTTTGAAATCAGAAACTCCGCCTACTGTGCGCAAACGCTCTTACGAGCCACTTACATGGGTGGTGGATGGCCTGGCCAACCCAGAGAATACAACCCTCGGCTGCG
The DNA here is from genome assembly GCF_041633695.1 of Hydrogenophaga sp. Lineage (GTDB taxonomy): Bacteria > Pseudomonadota > Gammaproteobacteria > Burkholderiales > Burkholderiaceae_C > Hydrogenophaga. Next base: position 6,911 of record NZ_JBFJMY010000064.1, on the reverse strand, counting down.
ACAGGACAGCGCGCGACGCGCCTCGGGCCCACATGCGGGCAAGCCTACAATATTGCCTGCCCGTCCGCCCCGCCTCCACGCCGCTCGCTCCACCCCTCCCGCACCGCCTCCATGACCACCCCGATCCAACCCCCGCCCGCGATCCGCGCCCTGCCCAACCTGATTTTTGCCAGCCGCTGGCTGCAGTTGCCACTCTATATCGGACTCATCGCCGCCCAGGCGATTTACGTCTTTCACTTCTGGGTCGAACTGGTGCACCTGGTAGAAGCCGCGTTTGGCAACCAGAACGCGCTGGCGGCCCTGGTCAAGAGCATTGGCTACAAAGATTCCGTCGATGTCACCGGGCTCAACGAAACCATCATCATGCTGGTGGTGTTGGCCCTGATCGATGTGGTCATGATCTCCAACCTGCTGATCATGGTCATTGTGGGGGGCTACGAAACCTTCGTCAGCCGCATGGGCTTGCACAACCACCCCGACCAGCCCGAGTGGCTCAGCCACGTCAATGCCTCGGTGCTCAAGGTCAAGCTGGCGACCGCCATCATCGGCATCTCGTCCATCCACTTGCTCAAGACCTTCATCAACGCCGCCAACTACGAAGAAAAGGTGCTGATGTGGCAAACCATCATCCATGTGGTGTTCCTGCTCAGCGCCATGGCCATCGCCCTGACCGACCGCTTGATGGCCCAGCCCAAGGGCAGCAAAGAACACTGAACACGGCCAGCGCCGCCGACAGCCTCCCCACCCTCTGACACCAGGAGCCGCCATGACCACCGCCATCCGCCAAGAAGACCTGATCGAATCCATCGCCGCCGCGCTGCAGTTCATCAGCTACTACCACCCCAGCGACTACATCGCACACCTGGCACGCGCCTACGAACGCGAACAAAGCCCGGCGGCCAAGGACGCGATCGCCCAGATCCTGACCAACAGCAAGATGAGCGCCACCGGCCACCGCCCGATCTGCCAGGACACCGGCATCGTCAACGTGTTCCTCAAGGTCGGCATGGACGTGCGCTGGGAAGGCTTCACCGGTGGCCTGGACGACGCCATCAACGAAGGCGTGCGCCGGGGCTACAACAACGCCGATAACAAGCTGCGCGCCAGCGTGGTGGCCGACCCGCTGTTTGCCCGCAAGAACACGGGCGACAACACGCCCGCCGTGATCTTCACCGAAATCGTACCCGGCAACACCGTGGACGTGACCGTGGCGGCCAAGGGCGGCGGCAGTGAAAACAAAAGCAAGATGATCATGCTCAACCCCAGCGACAGCCTGATCGACTGGGTGCTCAAGACGGTGCCCACCATGGGTGCGGGCTGGTGTCCGCCCGGCATGCTGGGCATTGGCATTGGTGGCACCGCCGAAAAATCGGTGTTGCTGGCCAAAGAAAGCCTGATGGACGACCTGGACATGTACGAGCTGCAGGCCAAATCCGCCAAGGGCGAAAAGCTCAGCCAGGTGGAAGAGCTGCGTCTGGAGCTGTTCGACAAGGTCAACGCACTCGGCATCGGCGCACAAGGCCTGGGCGGGTTGACCACGGTGCTGGACGTGAAGATCAAGATGTACCCCACCCACGCGGCCAGCAAGCCGGTGGCCATGATCCCCAACTGCGCGGCCACCCGCCACGCGCATTTTGTGATGGATGGCAGCGGCCCGGTCTACCTGGACCCGCCCAGCCTGGACCTGTGGCCCAACGTCAACTGGGAGCCCGACACGCAAAAGAGCCAGCGCGTCAACCTCGACACCCTGAGCAAGGCCGAAGTCGCCAGCTGGAAGCCGGGCCAGACCCTGTTGCTCAACGGCAAGATGCTGACCGGTCGCGACGCCGCGCACAAGCGCATCCAGGACATGCTGGCCAAGGGCGAAAAGCTGCCGGTGGACTTCACCAACCGGGTCATCTACTACGTGGGCCCGGTCGACCCGGTGCGCGACGAGGCCGTGGGCCCGGCTGGCCCCACCACCGCCACCCGCATGGACAAGTTCACCGACATGATGCTGGAGCGAACCGGCCTGATCGCCATGATCGGCAAAGCCGAGCGCGGTCCGGTCGCGATCGAGTCGATCAAGAACCACAAGAGCGCCTACCTGATGGCCGTGGGCGGCGCCGCCTACCTGGTGTCCAAGGCCATCAAGACCGCCAAGGTGGTGGGCTTTGAAGACCTGGGCATGGAAGCCATCTACGAGTTCGACGTGGTCGACATGCCCGTGACCGTGGCGGTGGACGCAGGCGGCACCAGCGCCCACATCACCGGCCCGGCCGAATGGCAAAAGCGCATCGCCAGCGGCGAATTCAAAGGCATCAACGTCGCCAGCGCCTGAGTCCCTCGTGCCCACCATCGGCGTTTTCGACAGCGGGGTCGGCGGCCTGAGCGTGCTGCGCGCCCTGCTGTCCGCGCTGCCCGGTGCACACCACATCTACCTGGCCGACAGTGCCTACGCGCCCTATGGCGAACGCAGCGCCGCCGACGTCTTGCAACGGTCGCAGCGCATCGTCCGCCACCTGCGCCAAATTCAGCCGCTGGACGCACTGGTCGTGGCCTGCAACACCGCGACCGCGCTGGCCATCGACGAATTGCGCCTGTGCTTCCCCGACCTGCCCATCATCGGTGTGGAGCCGGCCCTCAAGCCGGCCGCAGAATGCAGCGCGTCGGGGCACGTGGGTGTACTGGCCACCCGCGCCACGCTCGGCAGCGCGCGTTTTGCGCAGCTGCGCCAGCGCATGGAAGCCTCGTCCACGCGGCCCTTGCACTTCAGCTGCCAGCCTTGCGACGGACTGGCCGACGCCATCGAGCGCGACGACGAAACCCAGACCCAGGCCTTGTGCGAACGCTACGTGCAAGCCTTGGCACAAGTGCCCGGGCCGCTTCCACCCATGGATACGCTGGTGCTGGGCTGTACCCACTATCCGTTTGCGGCCCCCACACTGCAAACCTTGTGCGGCCCCGGTGTTGCGCTGGTCGAAACCGGACCTGCCGTTGCACGCCGAACCCGCGCGGTCCTGGGCGCCGCCCTGCCCGAGACCGATGGGCACACCCAACACGCACCCATGTTGCTGACCACCGGCTCGGCCGAAAAGCTCGGGGCAACCGCCAGCCGCTGGCTGGACACGGCACTTTCTGCGCAAACTGTCACGATCTGACTCGCGCAAGCGACACCGCCTAGCGCCAACGTGAAGCGCCACACAAGCCAGCCCATGGGTGGTAGCAAACACAGCCCGACTTCGGTACATTGCGTTTAGGCCCTAGACACGCCACCGGTGTGGCGCCCTCAACCCTTGAAAGGAAATCAGCACATGGCGAACAAGAAAATCCAGGACGTGGAAGGTATCGGTCCCGTGGTCGGGGGAAAACTGCTGGCGGCGGACGTGAAAGACACCGACGGCCTGTTGAGCAATGCCCGCACCCCGGCCCAGCGCAAAGCCCTGGCCGACAAGGCCGGTTTGACGGAAAAACAAATTCTGAAATTCGCCAACATGGTGGACCTGTACCGCGTGAGCGGTATCGGTTCGGAGTTCGCGCAGTTGCTGGAAGCCGCTGGTGTGGACACGGTGCCCGAATTGGCTCGCCGCCGGCCCGACAACCTGACGCAAGCCATGGCCGATCTCAACACCGCCAAGCAGCTGGTGCGCCGCGCCCCGACCGAAGCAGAAGTGGGCAAGTGGGTCGAACAAGCCAAAGACTTGCCGCGCATGCTGGAGTACTGAAACCGCAGGCGTTGCAGCGCCCATGCTCTTGCAACCGGACAAGGCCCACTGCGGGCCTTTTTCTATTGATGCGTCCGGTCAGTCGGTGGCCAAGGCTTGGCCCAAGGCGGCCCGCCGCCCGCGCGCCATGTTCACCGGCATGAGCAGCCCCAACCCGATCAGGAACAGCACGGCCGTGAACCCGATGGCCAGCCGCTGGTTGCCCCCGGTAGCCCATGTGATGGCACCATAGCTCAATGGCCCGATGATGCTGGCCAGGCGGGTGGCAAAAGTCCACAGTCCAAAAAATTCGGCCAACTGTTTCGGCGGTGCCAGCATGCCCGCCATGGCACGACCCGAAGACTGACTCGAACCCATGCAAACACCGGCGATGACAGCGGCATACCAAAAACCGCCCTTGGTCGTGGTGAGCGCTGCGATGATGCAAGTGGCCATCCACCCCACCAGCGTGATGCCCAGAGCCAGTTTGTGGCCCAGCCGGTCCTGCCAGTAACCGAAAGCAAAAGCGCCCAGCGCGGCCGCAATGTTGAGCACGAAGATCAGCACCATGGTTTCCTGTTGCACGAAACCAATCACCTGCTCCGCATAAATCGCGGCCAAAGTGATCGCCACCGCCACACCGCCCTGGTATGCCACGGCGCAAGCCAGCAGCCAGATGAAATCGCGGTACTGGCGGGCATGCTGAAAGGTGGTCTGAAGCTGTCGCAAGGAGTCCAGCCAGCCAGAACCAGCCACTTGTGTTCGCGCTTCGGCGCGTTCGTGCAGCAACAACAGCGTTGCCAGCGAGGCCACGGCAAAAATACCTGCTGTGATCAACATCGTGACCGGCACAAACTGCGCCGCTGTCTGGCCCTGCGACTGCGCCCACAGCACGTAGGCCAGGCTCAGGCCCAAGGCCAGCATGCCGCCGAAATAGCCAAAGCTCCAACCCCAGCCACTCACCTTGCCCATGGCCTCAGGCCGCGCCAGCTCGGGCAAAAAGGCCGCCACCAGCGACTCACCCCAGGAAAAAAACGTGGTGGCCACCACGATCAGCAACATGGCCAATACCACCGAGCCCGGGGTCACGAAAGCCAGCGCGGCGGTGGCCAGCACACACCCCACGGTACACAGCATCAGCAAGCGCTTTTTCGCCCCGTGCTGGTCGGCCCAGGCCCCCATGGCGGGCGCGGTCAGCATCACGATGGCGTAGGACACGCTGAGCGCCAGCGTCCAGGCAAAGGTGGCCCAATCGGTGCCACCCGCCACCGCGCCCACAAAGTAGGCGGCAAACACCGCCGTGAGCACCACGGTGGTGTAACCCGAGTTGGCGAAGTCGTACATCGCCCAACCAAACACCTCGGATCGTCGGACTCCGGGATTGAGCGCATCGGAAGAAAACAGCGGCATCTACACTCCAAGAACAAAGGCCCGGAACGGGCCTGTTTCGCAGTCTACGACCTGTGCATGACAGGTCGTTCAGGTGCTCAGTGCAAATGACGGGGTTTTCTGGGGCCGCCATGGCCCGATGAGCCACCGAAGCCGCGTGGTGGTCGGCCCAACTGCATGGAGTTGACCAGCGCATCAAAGCGCTGCGTGAACAGCTTGTCGATCGCCAGCACCACATCGCTGAGCTCAGCGGCATCAAAGTGCCGCTCCATGATGTGCACCACGTCTTGCACCAGCAAATCGCGCTGCACCTGCATGATGGCAGCGGGTGTCGGGCCCACAAAACACATCATGAAATCGTCGCGCGCCTCTTCTTCGGCGGCTTCATCCTCATCGTCGTACTCGGCGTCGTAGAACGACACTTCCAGCGCAGCGCCCGCCGAAGCGATTTCGTTCAAGCCCATGCAGGTTTCTTCGATGACCTGGCGAAAATCCTCACCGCCCGAAACAGTCCAGCACATCTGCAACACGTGCGCCGCCGCGTCGAAGCGGATACCGGGCTCGTCCTCGTAAGCGCTTTCGGCCGCGGCCGTCAGCGAGCGCGCACCAGCGTATTGCCACAGCGGCTTGAGCGCGTCCTGGATTTGCGCAAACGCCACTTCTTCACGCAAGGGAACATCCCCATGCACGTGGATTTCAAAGGGCGGATTGAATTGGGTCATGGAAACTCACTGTACCGGTGAAACCGGAAAAAACCTAGGGTTGGTGCCTCGAACCGGGGTCGAACCGGTACGCCCCCTCACGGGTAAGCGGCGGATTTTAAGTCCGCTGTGTCTACCAATTTCACCATCGAGGCCATGTGTCAATTGTCGCAGGTCGGGGCAGACCCCGATGGCACGGACACTGCATGCTTGAAGCCCAAGAAAAAGCCCCGGCAACACATGTTGTCGGGGCCTGTTCTTTTTCTTTGGAGGCGCGACCCGGAGTCGAACCGGGCTAGACGGATTTGCAATCCGTTGCATAACCGCTTTGCTATCGCGCCGAGTACAACAGTGCCCAAACACATGGGCAAACCGGACAAAAAAGGGAAGCCATAAGCTTCCCTTTTTGAATCTGGAGCGGGATAAGAGACTCGAACTCTCGACCTATACCTTGGCAAGGTATCGCTCTACCAACTGAGCTAATCCCGCATATTTCCGACGTCTTGGTGTGTTCGTCAGAAGCTGAAATTGTAGCTCAAAAAAAGCCCTGTTTTCAAGCCCCTGATTTTTTTTGCCGTCAATGTTTCACCGCATCCGGAGAGGGCGCGGTCGACGCCACGGAAGCCGCAGCCAGTTGTGCCGCGACCTCTTCTTCGGTCAACGGAACGGGCTGCCGCTCCAGTGCAATGGCCAACACTTTGTCGATCCATTTGGCCGGGATAATCTCCAAGCCCTGCTTCACATTCTCGGGAATTTCCGCCAGATCCTTGACGTTCTCCTCGGGGATGATGACGGTCTTGATGCCACCGCGCAGCGCGGCAAGCAGCTTCTCTTTCAGGCCACCGATGGCGGTCACTTCACCGCGCAACGTGATCTCACCGGTCATGGCCACGTCGGCCCGCACGGGAATACCCGTGAGCGCGGACACCATGGCGGTGGTCATGGCGGCGCCGGCACTGGGACCGTCCTTGGGCGTGGCGCCATCGGGCACGTGGATGTGCAGATCGCGCTTGCCAAACTGCTCGTCCTTGATGCCCAGCATGCGCGCACGGCTTCGCACCACGGTGCGTGCCGCTTCCACCGACTCCTTCATCACGTCGCCCAGCGAGCCGGTGCGGATGATGTTGCCCTTGCCGGG
>NZ_JBFJMY010000063.1:0-14565 GCF_041633695.1 Hydrogenophaga sp. | reverse complement strand
TCAGCAGGTTTTCGGCGTGGGAACCGATGTCGCCCATGGCACCCGCGTGCCCGCTCTGGTGCGGGTCGGTGCGCCACAGCGCCTGCTTGTTGCCACTGGCTTCGACCCGCGCGGCCAGCCAACCTTGTTGGTACTCGACCACCACGCGGCGCACGCTGCCGATGGCGCCGCTGCGCACCATTTCGCGCATCTGGCGCACCATGGGATAGCCGGTGTAGGTGTAGGTCACGCCAAAGACCGTGCCCTGGCGTGCCACGGCCGCCACCAGGTCTTGCGCCTGCTCGCTGCTGTGCACCAGCGGCTTGTCGCACACGACATGAAAACCCGCTTCGACAAAAGCCTTGGCCACCGGGTGGTGCAGGTGGTTGGGGGTGACGATGGAGACGAAATCGATGCGCTCATGCGGTGGGCGCCGCAGCTCGTCCTCGAGCAGTTCCTGCCAACTGCCGTGGTTGCGACCGTCGGCCAGGAACAGGTCGCGGCCCGAGGCACGCGCTTTGTCGGGGTTGCTGGACAGCGCGCCCGCCACCAGCTCGATCTGCCCATCCAGCGCGGCGGCCTTGCGGTGCACCGCGCCAATGAAAGCATCGCGCCCGCCACCCACCATGGCGTAACGCAGCTTGCGGTGTGCGTCTCCAACGGTCATCGTGTGCGCCCCGATGACGTGTCTTTGGCGAACGCGGCGTCGAACGCGCCGGTGGCCGGTTTGAAATCGAGGCGCTTGCAGAAGGCCGCACTTTCGGTGGCGCCGTGCACCCGGTCCATGCGGCTGTCTTCCCATTCCACGCTCAAGGGGCCTTCGTAGCCCACGTCGTTGAGCGCCACGATGAGCGATTCGAAATCGATCATGCCGCGCCCCACGCTGCGAAAGTCCCAGCTGCGTCGCGCATCGCCAAAGCTGGTGTGGCCGCCAAAGGTACCCACCGTGCCATCGCCCTTGCCCCACCACACGTCTTTCATGTGGGCGTTGAAAATGCGCGGGCCGAACTGGCGGATGAAGCGGATGTAGTCCACGCCCTGGTAGGCCAGGTGGCTGGGGTCGAAGTTGAAGCCGAAGCGCGCATGCTGGTTCACGGCTTGCAGCGCGCGCTCGCTGGTGGCGATGTCAAAGGCGATTTCGGTCGGGTGCACTTCGAGCGCGAAGTTCACGTCCATCTCGTCGAACACGGCGAGGATGGGCGCGAAACGTTGCCCGAAGTCGGCAAAGCCCTGGTCCCAATAGGCTTGTGAGGTGGGCGGAAATGCGTAGATCGAATGCCAGATGGACGAGCCGGTGAAGCCGGTCACGGTCTTCACGCCGAACTTCGCCGCGGCGCGCGCCGTGTCGGCCAACTCGGCAGCCGCCCGCTGGCGCACGCCCTCAGGGTCACCATCGCCCCACACGTGGGCGGGCAAGATGGATTGGTGGCGTTCGTCGATGCGGTCGCACACGGCTTGTCCCACCAGGTGGTTGCCCATGGCGAAACAGCGCAAACCGTGCTGCTTCAACAGCGCGTGTTTGTCTTGCACGTAGGTGCTGGAAGCCAGTGCCTCCTGCACATTGAAATGGTCGCCCCAGCAGGCCAGCTCCAGGCCGTCGTAGCCCATGCTTTTGGCCAGCGGCGCGAGTTCGGCCAGCGGCAAATCGGCCCACTGGCCGGTGAACAGGGTGACGGGTCTTGCCATGGGGTACTCCCGGAAAATGCAGCTAGCCATACGAATCAAGGGGGTTGTGGGTTGCCCGCCCTGCACAGCCCAGGGGGCGCATGTCGGCTCACTCAGCGACCGCCGCGCAAGGGCCGCCCCGCAGCGCTGGCGGTGTCCCCCTTCCCAAATGGCGCAGCCATTCGAGAGAAGGGGGACGGCGCGAAGCGACGCAGGGGCTTGCTCTCATCAGAACGGCGAGTCGGGGAAGTAGAACTGCTTGGCGTTTTCCTTGGTGATCAGCACCGAAGGAATGATGTAGGTGGCGGGCAGCTTCTCACCCTTCAAGCGCGCTTCGGCGGTGAGTTTGATCGCGTCGTAGATGAACTTGGGCGAGTACGACACATTGGCCTGGATGCGTGGATCGCTGCCGTCCATCAGCGTCTTGATCATGCCTTTGGCACCCGCGCCACCGAACACGATCTTGATGTCTTTGCGCTTGGCCTGGTCGATGGCTTTGAGCACGCCCACCGCCATGTCATCGTCGGCCGCCCAGACGGCATCGATGTCCTTGAAGCGGGTCAGGTAGTCCTGCATCACCTTGAAGGCATCGTCGCGGTTCCAGTTGGCGTACTTGGCGTCCAGCAGCTTCACACCGGGGTTGTCTTTCAGCACCGCGTTGAAGGCGTCCATGCGCTCGTTGTCCAGCGTGGTGGCGATGCCGCGCATGGCCACCACGTTGCCCTTGCCGCCCAGTGCTTTCACCAGGTACTCGGCCGGGATCCTGCCGAAGGCCGTGTTGTCACCGGCCACGTAGGCGTCTTGCGCGCTGGTGTCGGTCAGGCCCCGGTCCACCACGGTCACGTACACGCCCTTGCTCTTGACCTGGGCCACCGGCTTGGTGAGCGAGGCCGATTCGAACGGGAAGATCACCAGCGCGTTGATCTTGTTCACCGTCTGCAAGTCTTGCAACTGGTTGGCCTGCTCGGGCGCACCGCCTGCGGTCTTGACGATGACCTGCAAGCCGGGGTTGGCCTTCTCCAGATCTTTCTTGGCCTGGTTGGCCCAGTACACGATGCCGCCGGTGAAGCCGTGGGTGGCCGCCGGGATGGCAACGCCCAGCACGACCTTGTTTTGCGCCATGGATGGGAAGGATGCGAGTGCGGCCAGTGCAACGGCACCGATCGCCAGTCTTCGGGTGATGGTTTTCATCTGTTTGTCTCCTGCGGGAACGGGTTGAAGAAGGCGGCTTTCGGCCACCGGTTGGGGAACACGGTTGGGGTCGCTAGCGGCGGCTGCGCTGCATGAAGGCGACCGAGATGATCACAAAGCCCTGCACGGCAGCGTTGAGGTAGACGCTGATGATGCTGGTGAGGTTGAGGATGTTGCTGATGACCGAGAGCAAGATGGCGCCGATCACCGTGCCGGTGATGCTGCCCGCACCGCCCTTGAGCGCGGTGCCGCCGACGATGACGGCGGCAATCGCCTCCAGCTCCCACAACAAGCCGGTGTTGGGCGTGGCGGAGCCCAGGCGCGGCACATACAGCAAGGTGGCGATGCCCACGCACATGCCCAACAGCACGTAGGTGAGCGTCTTCACCCGGTCCACGTTCACCGCCGCGTAGCGCGCCACCTGTTCGTTGGAACCGATGGCCTGCACGTAGCGACCAAAGGCCGTGCGCTTGAGGATCAGACCGCCCAGCAGGGCCACGAACAGAAACACCCAGACGGGCACCGGCAGACCCAGAAAAGCCGCGTAATAGACCGGGCTGTACACGTCGGACAAATCGTTATCGAGCGTGATGGCGCCGCCATTGGAGAAGTAGGTGAGGTAGGCGCGGTAAATGCCCAGCGTGCCCAGGGTCACGATGAAGGGCTCGATGCGGCCCTTGGTGATGAGCAGGCCGTGCGCCAGGCCAAACAGCGCGCCCAGCACCAGGGCCACGCCCATGCCCAGGGCCACCGCGAGCAGCGGCGAGGGCAGCAGCGGGCCGACCGCGTTCATGGTCATGATCACGCTGCCGGCGATCAGCGCCGCCATGGAGCCGACCGACAGATCGATGCCGCCGCTGACGATGACAAAGCACATGCCGACCGCGATGATGCCGATGAAGGCGGTGCGGGTCAGCACGTTGGTGATGTTGTCCACATCGGCAAAGTTGCTGTTGAGCAGCGTGCCGGCGATGCACAGCAGCACCAGGCCGATCACCGGCCCCAGGCTTTGCAGTTGCGTGTACCAGTGTGGTCGCGCCATGACCGGGACGGCCGTGGCGGCGCTGGATTCAGTGGGTTCCTGTGGCATGGGCTATCAAGTCCTCTTCGGTCAGTTGTTCGGCTTCGAGCACGGTCTGCAAACGGCCTGCGCGCATCACGGCGACGCGGTGGCATATGCCGATCAGTTCCATCAGTTCGCTGGAGATCACGACCACCGCCAGCCCTTCGCGCGCCAGCTTCTGGATCAGCAGGTAGATGTCGCGCTTGGCGCCCACGTCCACGCCGCGCGTCGGTTCGTCCAGCACCACCACCTGGGGGCCGGGGTGCAAGACCTTGGCCAGCGCCAGCTTTTGCTGGTTGCCGCCGGAGAGCGATGAGGCCAGGCTGTCGAGCGAGCCGGCGCGGATGCCGAACTCGTCCACCGCCTGGGCCAGCGCCTTCAGTTCGTCCTTCACCCGCAACCAGGGGCTGGCGTAACGGTCCAGCGCCATCAGGGTCAGGTTCTGGCGCAAACCAAAGCGCACATGCAGACCCTTGCCTTTGCGGTCTTCGCTCAGGTAGGTCAGCCCCTGCGCCGCCGCCTCTCGCGGGTTGCGCAGGCGCACCGCCTGACCATGCAGTTCGATCGCACCCGCCGAGCGCGGGCGCAGACCCATGAGGCCTTCGAACAGTTCGGTGCGGCCCGCGCCGACCAGGCCGGCAAAGCCCAGGATCTCGCCTGGGTGGACCTCAAAATCCACATCGGTGGCCCAGCCCGGCACGGTGAGGCCACGCACCTTCATCGCCGGTGCGCCACCGCTGGCGAGCACCGACTTGGGCGGATACAGATCGGACAGCTCGCGGCCCACCATGAGGCTGGCCATCTGCTGGCGCGTGAGTTCGCGCGTGGGCTGCTGGGCAACGAACTGGCCGTCGCGCATCACCACCACCTCGTCCGTCACCTGCTCCACTTCGTCGAGCTTGTGCGAGATGTAGACCATGGTCACGCCCTCGGCCTTGAACTGCGCCATGAGCGCAAACAGGCGCTGCGTTTCGCCCGGGGTCAGCGTGGCGGTGGGCTCGTCCATGATCAGCAGCCGGGCCTTGCGCGCCAGCGCCTTGGCAATCTCCACCAGCTGCTTTTCGGCCACGATGAGCTGCTTGACCTTGGTGTTCACGTCCACCCGCAAACCGACTTGTGCCAACGCCTGCTGCGCCTGTTCGCGCATGCTGGCGTCGTCCAGCAACCAGCCGCGTTTCTTCTCGTGGCCGAGAAAAATGTTCTCGGCGATGCTCAGGTCCTCGGCCAGGTTGAATTCCTGGTGGATCAGCACAATGCCTTGCGCCTCGGCATCGCGCGAACTCTTGAAGCGCATGGCCTGGCCGTTGATGCGCAACTCGCCACCGCTCAGGTTTTCGTAGCCCGAGAGGATCTTCATCAAGGTGGACTTGCCGGCCCCGTTTTCGCCCAGCAAGGCGGTGATGCGCCCGGGTTGCAGCGCAAAGTTCACCCCGTGCAAAACCTGCACCGGGCCAAACGACTTGAGCACGTTGTGGAAGCTGACCGCGACGCTCATGCCGCAGCCCCGCGCTGTTTCAGGGTTTCCTGCAGCGCCAGCACACCCGCGCCCACCAGCCCGGCTTTTTCGGCCAGCGGCGTGAACTGGATATCCAGGTGGCGCGTGGACAGGGCCAGCGAACGCTTGTAGACGCTTTGCCGGACCGAAGCCAGAAACAGCGGGCCGATGCGGGTGATGCCGCCGCCGATGAACACATGCGACGGGTTGAAGAAGTTGACCATGGAGGCCAGCATCTGGCCGATCAAACTGCCCGCGTCCTGGATGATGTGGTTGGCCGCCGTGTCGCCTTGTCGGCTGGCCTGCGCCACGTCCAGCGGCGTGATGACACCGTTGTTCTGCAGGCATTCGGCCAGCAGGGCGCTTTCACCGGCCAGCGCGGCTTCGGTGGCGCGGCGGGCCATGGCCGGACCGGCCGCCATGGCTTCGACGCAGCCCAGATTGCCGCAATGGCAGCGCGGGCCGTGTGCATCGACGCAGATGTGGCCGACGTCTCCGGCCGAACCGTTGGCACCGCGGTAGACCTCGCCGTGGCAGACGATGCCGCAGCCGATGCCGGTACCGACCTTGATCACCAGAAAATTGGGCAGGCTGCGCTTCAGGCGCCACAGCTCGGCCAGCGCCATCAGGTTCACGTCGTTGTCCACGAACACCGGTGCGGCGTAGTCTTCGCGCAGATAGTCGCGGATGGAAAAGCCGTCCCACTGCGGCATCAGCGGCGGGTTGACCAGCATGCCATGGGCAAAATCCACCGGGCCGGGCACGCCCAGGCCGATGCCCATGACCTGGGCCGGGGTCTTGCCACACTGGGCCAGCAGCTGGCGCATCAGCGCCCGCACGCGCGAGAGCACCACACCGGGTCCGCTGAGCACATCGGCGGCTTCCGCGTGGTGGGCCAGCACCCGCAGATCGGGCGCCATGATGGCCACGTCCACGCTGGTGGCGCCCAGGTCGGCGCCGATCAACACACCCAGATCGCGGTGCAGTTGCAAGGTTTCGGGGCGGCGCCCGCCGGTGGAACCTTGCAGCCCGGTTTCTTCCAGCAAGCCCTGATCGAGCAAGCCCGCCACCACGCTGTTGGCCTTGGTCTTGGAATAGGCCAGCTGGTCTGCCAGCGCCAGACGCGAAGCGCCCGCCGACCAGAAAACGGTCTGCAAGACGGCGGCTTCGTGCGTGGCCAAATGGTCCCAAGGGGTCAAGGCTTGTCTCCTGCTGATCCACCCTCGTGTATTTGGGGCGGTGACGCATCCTAGGACCGGCGCTTCCGCCCATCAAGCCCTATGTTTGACCTAATTTGGTTCTAAGTGCGCCCATGGAGCGGTACAAAGCACAGCCCGGGCAGGCGTGACCGACCCGGTCACCGCCTGGGACGCTGCAAAAGGCCAGGTCTCAGGTGCCGCAGAAAGTGCGGTAACCCGCCGCCTGTTCCGCCGTGGCGGGCTCCGCAAAGGCGGCCCAGGCCGGGTCTGCCTGGAACGGCTGGCGCAACACGCGCAGCAGCGTTTCGAACGGCGCGAAATCGTCGCGCTCCACCGCCGCGCTCAGCGCCGCTTCCACCAGGTGGTTGCGCGGGATGTAGACCGGGTTGGCCTGGCGCATGGCCACAAGGCTCCCGGCTGCGCCATCGACCCCGCTGTTGGCCCCGAGCGCCAGGCGCGCGCGCCAGCGTGGCAGCCAGGCGTCGAGCGCCGACGCATCCAGGTACAGGGCGCGCAAACCGGCATCGCGCCCACCGCTGGGATCTTGCGCCAGCTCACCCAGTTGGCGAAAGGCCTGGGTGAAGTCCACGGCCTGACCGACCATGCTGGCCAGAAAATCGCTCGCCAGTGCCGCATCGTCCGCCTGCTCGCCCTGCAAACCGAGCTTGCGGCGCATCTGGGCAAGGTGGTGGTGCTGGTAGCGTGCCGGGAAGGCGTCGATCACCTCGGTCGCCAGGGCCACGGCGGGCTCGGCCTCGCTGTGCAGCAGCGGCAGCAGCCCCTCGGCCAAACGGGCCAGGTTCCAGCGCGCGATGTGCGGTTGGTTGCCGTAGGCGTAACGGCCATCGCGGTCGATCGAGCTGAACACGGTGGCCGGGTCGTAGTGGTCCATGAAGGCGCAAGGGCCGTAGTCGATGGTTTCGCCCGACACCGCCATGTTGTCGGTGTTCATCACGCCGTGGATGAAACCCACCGCCATCCAGCGCGCCACCAGGGCCGCCTGGCGTTCGGCCACGGCCTGCAACAAAGCCAGGTAGGGATTGGCGTGGTCTTGCAGCGCGGGGTCGTGGCGCGCGATCACGTGGTCGGCCAGGCGACGCAGGTCGGCGGCTTCGCCACGCGCGGCGAAAAACTGGAAGGTGCCCACGCGGATGTGGCTGGCCGCCACGCGGGTGAGCACCGCACCGGGTGGCGCGCGGCCGTCGCGCTGCACCACCTCGCCGGTGGCCACAGCGGCCAGCGCACGCGTGGTGGGAATGCCCAGCGCGTGCATGGCCTCGCCCATCAGGTACTCGCGCAACACGGGCGCTAGCGCGGCCTTGCCGTCGCCACCGCGCGAAAACGGCGTGCGGCCCGATCCTTTGAGCGCGATGTCTCGGCGCTGGCCGTGGCGGTCGATCAGCTCGCCCAGCAACAGGGCGCGGCCATCGCCCAGCTGGGGCGAATACCCGCCGAACTGGTGCCCGGCGTAGGCCTGGGCCAGTGGCGTGGCACCGGGTGGCGCCTGGTTGCCCGAGAAGATGGCCGCACCCAGCGGACCGTCGAGCGCGTCGGCGTCCAGCCCGAGCTCGGTGGCGAGTTCGCGGTTGAACTGCAGCAGCCGGGGCGCCGGCACCTGGGCCGCTTGCCAGGGCGCGTAAAAGCCCTCCAGATCGCGCGCGTAGCGGTTGTCGAAGGCAAAGCCTGCGGGGTTGTCGGTGGATGCAGATGTCATGAAAAAGCGGAGTTGAAAAACCGTCCGTGGCGGGTGGGCCTGGTACCCGGCCCGCGCGGTCGCGGTGCGGTCAGGCCTGTGGTGGTGGGGTCGGAACCGGTGCAACCACCGGCACTTGCCAGACCGCCACCGCGTACCAGGCCTGGGCATCGGTCAGCAGACGTTGTTCGGTGAAGCCCGCCGTCTGCGCCAACTGGTCCAGCATGGCGCGGTTGTACTTTTGAGACTGCTCGGTGTAAATGGTTTCCCCGGCGGCAAAGTGGAAATCGCGCTGCAAACGGCTGCTGTGCACCCGCTGCGCGCGCTGGCTCACCAGAAAGCTGCGCGCCGCGCCGTCGAGCGGGGAATAACTGGCGTAGTTGCGGAACTGCGCCAGGTCAAAGTCCATGCCCAGTTCGCGGTTCAGGCGGGTCAGCAGATTGAGATTGAAGCGGGCGGTCACGCCCTGGCTGTCGTTGTAGGCCGCCAGCACCACTTGCGGGTCTTTCATCAGGTCCAGGCCCAGCAGCAAGGCGTCGCCGGGGCGCAGCTGGCTGCGGATGCGGCGCAGCAACGCGACCGCGTCGCTCTGGCTGAAGTTGCCCAGATTGCTGCCCAGCAGCAGCACCACCCGGCGGTGTTCGGCGGGGGTCGTGGGCCAGTGTTCAAAGTAGTTGCCGCACAGCGGCTGCACGGCGCAAGCGGGCAGGCGCTGGGCGAAACGCTGGCGCAGTTCGCGCAGCGCCAGCGCCGATACGTCCATCGGGTGGTAGGTGCAGGCCGCGTCCCGGTTCTGCAGCGCGGTGCACAGGGTCAGGCTTTTTTCGCCGTCGCCACTGCCGAGTTCGATCAGGTCGACCGCGCGCGCATCGGGCGCGATCAGCTGCGCCAGTTCGTCGCCGCGTTCGCGCAGGATGCTGTGCTCGGCGCGCGTCAGGTAGTACTCGGGCAAGGCCATGATGCGCTGGAACAGGCGCGAACCTTCGTCGTCGTAGAACCAGGCCGCAGACAAACTCTTTTGCGCCTGGCCCAGGCCGTCCAGCACCATGCGGACCAGGGCCTGGTCCAGCGGCGCTTCGCTGGGGTTCGACGCGGCGCTTGGCTCGCGCGGTGTGGCCAGGGCCTGGGCTGGGGTCTTCATGCGCGCGCCGGTCGCAAACCTGTGTATTGCCAGCGCAGCGGCGGATGGAAAAAGTTGCGGTAGCTGCGGCGCGCGTGGCTGGGTGGCGTGGCAAAAGACGCGCCACGCAACACCATTTGCGAGACCATGAACTTGCCGTTGTATTCACCGAGCGCACCGGTGGCCTTGCTGAAACCGGGGTAGGGCAGATACGCGCTTTCGGTCCACTCCCAGCGCTGGCCCCAGTCGAAGCGGTCGGCCAGGGCCTCCCATTCGAATTCGGTCGGCAGACGCCAGCCTGCCCATTGGCAAAAGGCGTGCGCTTCAAAATAGCTCAGGTGGCTGACCGGTGCCTGCGGCGCCAGCGGCATCAAACCTTGCAAGGTGTAGTGCATCCAGCCACCAGGGTGCTCGGGATCGGGCTGCCAGTACAGCGGTGCGCGGTGCGCCAGGCCTTGCAGCCAGGCCCAACCTTCGGAATGCCAGAGTTCAAAACGCTGGTAACCACCATCGGCCATGAAGGCCAGGTATTCGGCGTTGCTCACCAGGCTGTCGCGCAGCGCCATGGGCGCGATGTGCACCGTGTGCCGGGCCGATTCGTTGTCAAACGCAAAACCCTCGCCCGCATGCCCGATGTCGCAAGGGCCACCGTTCCAGCGGTGCCAGACGGGTTGATCGGTGTGCGCCGCCAAGTGTTCGGTCTGCAGGTCCACCGCGCCGAGACCGTTGGGGTCGTAGCTCGGTGCCAGCGGGTTCATGCCCAAAATGTATTTGGCGTCGGCGAGCAGCAGCTCCTGGTGTTGCTGTTCGTGCTGCAGACCCAGTTCCACCCGCGCCGCCAGCTCGTCGCTCATGGCCCCGCCCAGCAGCGTCTGCATGGCCTGGTCCACATGGACGCGCCAGGCCAGTATTTCGGCCACGGTGGGGCGGCTCAACGCGCCGCGCTCCACGCGTTGCACACGTTCGCCAACCGACTCGTAGTAGCTGTTGAAGATGAAGCCGTAGCGCTCGTGGAATACCCGGTAGCCCGGCACGGCGTGCACCAGCACCATGGTCTCGAAGAACCAGGTGGTGTGGCCCAGGTGCCATTTGGGCGGGCTCACGTCCACCACCGGCTGCGGCACATGGTCTTCCGGTGCCAGCGGGGCACACAGGCGTTCGCTGCGTTGGCGCACGCTGCGGTAGCGCGCCACCCGGAGATCGCCCACCATCGATGGCCCTTGCTCGGCGTTGCCGCTCACGCCACCGCCTTCGCGCCACACGTGCCAGCGGTCGGGCAAGCCGATCGCGCAACGCGGTCCAGGGCGCCTGTCACCTCAGCTTGCATGTCGGGTTCTGCCTTTCCATGGGGGATTCTGGAGTCCAGGCCATTATGACCAGCGGGCGTGTCTGTGTGGCGTCACGCACTGCCTGAGTGGGGTTCAGGGCTTTTGGGTGATCGCCTGCCAGGCGGCGTCTGCCTGGATTTTGTAGGATTTCCAATCCCCTTGCAGCCAGCGCTGCCGACCCGCTTCGGCGTAGAACAAATACAGCCGGTCGCCAAAAAACTCCCACACATCGCCATCGGTCTCCACCAGGCCCTCGTCGGTGGACAAGGCGTTGGCGCAGTGGCCGTTGTAGCTCGGTGCATAAGCCGCCGGATTGGCGGCAAAGCGTTCGGCGCTGCTCATGGAGGCGAAACGCCAATGTGCGCCCAGGTACAAGACCTCGTAGCGCTTTTCGCCCTCCACCACCCGATGGGCCTTCTGTGCCGCGCTGTCGTGGTACGAGACTGTGTCCTTGCCGCCGATGGCGGTCTGCGTCCAGAAACTGGCGCTCACGGGTTCGGCGCCGAACACCGGGAACAGCAGGGACAGACCGAGCACGAACAGAGGGAGGACTTTGTAGAGGGTGCGCATGCGGTTCGTTGGGCGTTGGGCGTTGGAAATGGGTAGATGGAAGTGTGGAAGTGCAGGCGCATTGAAAAAGGGCGCCCATGGGCTGGCGTATTCAGCCGCCAGCGGGTTCCTGGCCGAGGCCTGACAGTCCGACCATGTTAAGGGCCGGTCAAGCTCTTGCTGTACACCCAGAAGCGCTGGTCGCGCTGCCAGCCCATGGCGGTATACAAGGCTCGCGCAGCGTGGTTGTCGTGGGCGGTGGACAAGTCCAAACGCGCCGCGCCAGCCTCGCGCCCGTGGGCTTCTGCCGCTTGCATGAGCGCGCGGCCCAGCCCGGTTCCACGCGCCTCGGGGCTCACGAACAGGTCGTACAAGGTGAAGATGGGCGCGACCAGCACCGAGCAAAAGCTGGGGTACAGCTGGCAAAAGCCGGTCAAGCCCGAGGCCGCGCGCCCGCCCACGAGCAACACCGATTCGCCCCGCTCGAAACGCTGGTTCAGATACGCCGTGGCCAACGCCAGGTCGCCGGGCTGTTCGTAAAAGCGGCGGTAGGCGTCGAACAGCGCGGCCACGGCGGGCAGGTCGCGGCGTTCGGCGGGGCGGACAAACAGGGAGTCGGGCGCGGTGTTCATGTGGACGGCGGTGCAAACGATGAAGGGTTGGCCATCACGGTAACAGCTGCTGCGCCACCCGTTGGCGCAGCACGGGCAGCAGATCGGCTTCGAACCAGGGATTGCGTTGGAGCCACAACTGGTTGCGTGGACTGGGGTGGGGCAACAACACCGTGTGGGGCCAGTGCTCGCGCCAGTGGGTCGCCGCCTCGGTCAGCGTGTGCTGGGGCTCGGGGCCGTGGTAGGCCTGCGCGTAGCGGCCCAGCACCAGCGTGAGCCGCAGCGACGCCATACCGGCCAGCAGTGGGGCGCGCCACGCCGGGGCGCATTCGGGCCGGGGCGGCAGATCACCCGCTTTGCCGGTGCCGGGATAACAAAAGCCCATGGGCAGGATGGCAAATTGTTTCGGGTCGTAAAACACCTCGGGCGACACCCCCAGCCATTCGCGCAGGCGTTTGCCACTGGCGTCGTCGAACGGCACGCCGCTGGCGTGCACCTTGCGGCCAGGCGCCTGGCCGGCGATCAAGATGCGCGCCGCCGGATCGGCTTGCAGCACAGGCCGTGGACCCAGGGGCAACTGGGGTGCGCACAGGCTGCAGGCGCGCACCTGTTTGAGCAGGGTGGTGAATCGGGACATGCGGGATGGGCTCGGTAGCAAACAGCACTGTAACGAACACCGGGTGTGGAACAAGCCACCCCTGTCCGCCACACAAGGCATGTCACGATGCCGGTCATGGCCTTTGCGCAGCTTGTGCGCAGAATGGGTCTGCGAAAATCCCTGCACAGCGCGGCCCCGCCCGCAGCACCCACACACTTTGCACAAGGCCCCAGCCGCCCCATGACCCCCATCGCCGTCATCGACTTTGAAACCACCGGTATCTCGCCCGGCATGGGCGACCGCGCCACCGAAGTGGCCATCGTGCTGGTGCAAAACGGGCGTCTGGTGGACCGCTTTCAGAGCCTGATGCACACCGGGGCGTACATCCCCGCCTTCATCACCCAGCTCACCGGCATCACCAACGCCATGGTGGCCAACGCGCCGCCGGCCGCCGAGGTGATGCGCGAGGCGGCGCGCTTTGTGGACGGCGCGCCCATGGTGGCGCACAACGCCTCGTTCGACCGCAAGTACTGGCAGGCCGAACTGGCGCACGCCGGGCTGGCCGCACCACACCCTTTTGCCTGCACCGTATTGCTGTCGCGCAGGCTGTATCCGCAAGCGCCCAACCACAAGCTCGGCACCCTGGTGGATTACCACCGGCTGCCGCGCACCGGTGCCGCCCACCGGGCATTGGCCGACGCGGAGATGGCCGCCGAACTGCTGCTGCGCATCCAGCACGATTTGCAAAACCAGCACCGCGTGCCGGTGCCCGACCACCGCCTGCTGATGGCGTTGCAGCAATGCAGCAAGGCCGCCGTGCCCGGCCTGCTGTCGCGCCTTTGCGCCGCCTGACGCGCTAGCCTCAGACGCCTTCGATACCCACCTCCTTCAACTCGGTACCGCCACCATGCCCCACCGCCTGCATTCCGCCCAGCCCCTGCGCACCCTCGACACCACGCGCGTCGACGACATCCGCATCGGCGCCGTGCGCCCGCTCATCACGCCCGCGCTGCTGCAGGAATGGCTACCCGCGCCCGAGTCGGCGCAGGCCCTGGTACACAGCAGCCGCGAAGCCATCTCCCGCGTATTGCACGGCCAGGACGACCGCTTGGTGGTGGTGGTGGGCCCGTGCTCGATCCACGACCACGACCAGGCCATCACCTACGCCAATCTGCTCAAGGCCCAGGCCGATGCCCTGGCCGACGATCTGCTGATCGTGATGCGGGTGTACTTCGAAAAGCCGCGCACCACCGTGGGTTGGAAGGGCTATATCAACGACCCGCATCTGGACGGCAGCTTCGCGATCAACGAAGGTCTGGAACTGGCGCGGCAGCTCTTGCTCGAGGTGCTGGAGCTCGGCCTGCCGGTGGGCACCGAGTTTCTGGACCTGCTCTCGCCGCAATTCATCAGCGATCTGGTGAGCTGGGGCGCCATTGGCGCGCGCACCACCGAAAGCCAGAGCCACCGCCAGCTGGTGAGCGGTCTGTCGTGCCCGGTGGGCTTGAAGAACGGTACCGACGGCGGCGTGAAAATCGCGTCCGACGCGATCCAGGCGGCGCGCGCACCACACGCCTTCATGGGCATGACCAAGATGGGCCAGGCCGCGATCTTTGAAACCCGTGGCAACGACGACTGCCACGTGATCCTGCGCGGCGGCCCCAAGCCCAACTACGCGCAGGCCGACGTGGACGCCGCCTGCGCCCTGCTCAAGAGCGCGGGCCTGCCCGAACAGGTGATGATCGACGTCTCGCACGCCAACAGCAGCAAACAGCACCGCAAGCAAATCGAGGTGGCTGCAGAAGTGGCCGCTCAGGTGGCGGCGGGCGATGGGCGCATCATGGGTCTGATGATAGAAAGCCATTTGAACGAAGGGCGGCAGGACATGGTGCCGGGCCAGCCTCTGCAACACGGTGTGAGCGTGACCGACGCCTGCATCGGTTTTGAGCAAACCGTACCGGTGCTCGCGAGCCTGGCACAAGCGGTGCAGGCGCGCCGACGCTGGGCAAAAACCTGATGGCCTTGCTCTGGCGCGGCCCGCCCACCGTCAACCTCGCCTTGCAAGGCGGTGGTGCCC
>NZ_JBFJMY010000062.1:0-14639 GCF_041633695.1 Hydrogenophaga sp. | reverse complement strand
CTGCACTTGACCGCCTTAAAACTGACCGTAGACACATCCTCTAGCGCCACCGAATCGTTCTTGTTCACGAGAAGCATTTTTTGAAAAGATCGCGCCTCCTGCATCGCCGCCTTGCGCTGCGCCAAGTCGGCGTATTTTTTCTCGATGTGCAGCGCAATGTCGTCGCGCACGCCATCGCCATTGGCGTCCACCCCTTCAAGCGTGGGCAGCCGGTCCAGCTTGGGCAACATCCCACTCGCTTCCAATTGCGCGACCTTTTGCTCCGCCGTGGGCTCGGCAGGTGCCGGAGCCTTGGCGCCTTGACCATCGCCGCAACCCGTCAGGCCCATCAGCACCGACAGCTCCATACAGGCGAGTACAAGCCGGACGGTTCGGGCCTGCCAACTTTGACGTTTCTTCATTCGAAGCATCCTCCCCATGTTTGAAAATTAATTCTATTGGGTTATAAATTGCACGCCTTGTGTGCCATTGCCCAATTCCGCACTTCGCGGCTCCCCTTCTTCGTCTCTCACGCCACCCGCCATGAAACGATTGCATCCCAACGGCAAGGCCGAAAACGCTCTTCTCGCCTTCTGTGTCGTATTTTTGTGGGGTGCGGCCGCCAATGTCGACATCGGCATCACCGGTTTCGTGATGGGCATCCCGTTTGCCATCGGATTGCTGGCCCTTTTGCACCGTCGCTCCTGGCGGTTCATCACGGCGACCGTGTGCCTTGCGTTCGGCCCCTTGGTGGGAGCGATCGCCTCGGACCCACCGGCAAGCCGTTTGCACTATCCAACCTTGGGGGCCGCCGTGGAGGTGCCCGCCGGTTGGGGATACGTCAACTACCAGAGCGAAGCGGGCAAGAACTATCTCGCATCGCCCGAACGCTTGGCGCGGCCTCGAACCGGTGGCGCAGCCGTACACGCCTTTGCCCAGCCACTCTCACTCCGCCTGATCCGCGTGGAGACCACCCACCCGGATTTTGTTCTCCACTACCACGGCATCCTCGAAGACGCGCGCGGAACGCGCTACGACATCGACGAACGCGAGTTGCTCGAATCGGTGGCGATGGGCTTGCTCTGGTCGCCAACATTGGCGGGAGAACCCGCACTACACCGCCCGTGGTTGCATTGGTTGGGCAACCTGATGTATTGGCCACTGGCCCCGATGGCGCCCTTCATACTCTTTTGAATCTCGGCTGCCACAGCTTCCCGCCGGCGGCACGTACCGCCTCGGCATCAAGTCCGGGCGCTGCGGTTACCGAATATCGCGCGACCGACCCGCACCATCGTTGAGCCGGCAGCCAACGCCGCCTCCATGTCGGCACTCATCCCTATGGACAAGGTGTCCAGGTGCATGCCGTTGGTGTTCAAACCGTCAAACAGGGTTCGCGCACGTTGACACACGGCCCGCGCCGCCTCAAAGTCGGCAGCGGGTTCGGGGATGCACATGAGGCCACGCAAACGCAAATGTGGCAAACGAGCCACAGCCTGGGCCAGTTCGGGCAACTCTGCGGGCGACACGCCCGATTTGTTGGCGCCGCCATCCACATTGACTTGCAGACAGACCTGCAAGGGCGCCAGTCCGTCGGGGCGTTGCTCGCTCAAGCGCTGCGCGATCTTCAACCGGTCCACCGTCTGCACCCAATCAAAATGGGCGGCCACCAGGCGCGTCTTGTTGCTCTGCACCGGGCCAATGCAATGCCATTCCAGAGTCTGCCCGGGTAGCAGCTCCTGTAGGGCGAGGATTTTCTCGACCCCTTCTTGTATGTAGTTTTCACCAAAGGCGTGCTGGCCGGCGGCCACCGCTTCGGCCACCGCTTCGGGCCCGAAGGTCTTGGAAACCGCCAGCAGCGTGACCTGCGTCACATCACGCCCAGTGCGTTCGCAGGCTTGGGCCATCCGCTGGCGAAGCTCTTGGAGATTGTCTGCAATCGTCGTCATAATCACTCGGTACTACCAACACCTGACGGGACCCCGGGATGGACATCACGCAACTGCTGGCCTTTAGCGTCAAAAACAAAGCATCCGATTTGCACCTCTCGGCCGGCCTTCCACCCATGATACGGGTGCATGGTGACGTGCGGCGCATCAACGTCGAACCGCTGGACCACAAGCAGGTCCACAGCATGGTGTACGACATCATGAACGACAGCCAGCGCAAGCAGTACGAAGAGTTTCTGGAGTGCGACTTCTCGTTCGAGATCGAGGGCCTGGCCCGTTTCCGCGTCAACGCCTTCAACCACAACCGGGGTGCGGGTGCGGTGTTCCGGACCATTCCGAGCAAGATCCTCACGCTGGAACAGCTCAACGCGCCCAAGATTTTTGCCGACCTCGCCCTGCGTCCGCGCGGCCTGGTGCTGGTGACCGGCCCCACCGGCTCGGGCAAGTCCACCACGCTGGCGGCCATGGTCAACCACTTGAACGAAACCGAATACGGCCACATTCTCACGGTGGAAGACCCGGTGGAATTCGTGCACGAATCCAAAAAATGCCCGATCAACCAACGTGAAGTCGGCCCCCACACCCTGAGTTTCGCCAACGCTTTGCGCTCGGCCCTGCGCGAAGATCCCGACGCGATTCTGGTGGGCGAGATGCGCGATCTGGAAACCATCCGCCTGGCCATGACCGCCGCCGAAACCGGCCACCTGGTGTTTGGCACCTTGCACACCTCCAGCGCCGCCAAGACGATTGACCGGATCATCGACGTGTTCCCAGCGGAAGAAAAAGACATGGTGCGCGCCATGCTGTCCGAGTCGCTGGTGGCGGTGATCTCGCAAACCCTGTGCAAGGTCAAAGACGGCACCGGCCGTGTGGCCGCACACGAAATCATGATCGGCAACAGCGCCATCCGCAACCTGATCCGCGAAGCCAAGGTGGCCCAGATGTACTCGGCGATCCAGACCGGCAACAACGCCGGCATGCAGACGCTGGATCAGAACCTGTCCGAGCTGGTCAAGCGCAACATGATCAGCCCGGCCGAAGCACGCAGCAAGGCGAAGATTCCGGAAAATTTCCCAGGCTGACAGAGCAGGCAGGTCACGCCGTTGCCTGCCCGCTGTTGCGACCCGTTGTGGGCGCAACCCGCAGATGCCGCGCTGTTCCCCAGGGAACTGCCGGTGAACGCAGACCAGGCAGCCCGGCTGAGAAGCAGATACCAAAGCAAGGAAGGTAGGACCCCATGGAACGCGATCAGGCATCGAAATTCATCAACGATCTGCTCAAGCTCATGCTCAGCCGATCGGGCAGCGATCTGTTCATCACCGCCGATTTTCCGCCCGCCATCAAGGTCGATGGCAAGGTCGTCAAGGTCTCCCCCCAACCGCTGAATCCCACCCACACGCTGGCGCTGGCGCGCGCCATCATGAGCGACAAGCAAGGTGCCGAATTCGAACGCACCAAGGAATGCAACTTCGCGATCTCGCCCCCCGCCATCGGGCGCTTCCGCGTCAGCGCCTTCATCCAGCAAGGCAAGGTGGGCATGGTTCTGCGAACCATTCCCGCCGTGCTGCCCACCATCGACAAGCTGGGCCTGCCCCAGGTGCTCAAGGACGTGGTCTTGTCCAAACGTGGCCTGTGCATTCTGGTGGGCGCCACCGGCTCGGGCAAATCCACATCGCTGGCGGCGATGGTGGACTGGCGCAACGAGAACACCTTTGGCCACATCATCACCATCGAAGACCCGGTGGAGTTTGTGCACCCGCACAAGAACTGCGTGGTCACGCAGCGCGAGGTGGGCCTGGACACCGACAGCTGGGAAGCGGCGCTGAAGAACACGCTGCGCCAAGCGCCGGACGTGATCCTGATGGGCGAGATCCGCGACCGCGAAACCATGGAGCACGCGATCCAGTTCTCCGAAACCGGCCACCTGTGCCTGGCCACCTTGCACGCCAACAGCGCCAACCAGGCGCTGGATCGCATCATCAACTTCTTCCCTGAAGACCGCCGTCCGCAGTTGTTGATGGACTTGTCGCTCAACCTGCGCGCGCTCATTTCGCAGCGCCTGGTCCCGCGCCAGGACAACAAGGGGCGCCACGCAGCGGTGGAGATCATGCTCAACTCCCCGCTGATTTCCGATCTGATCTTCAAGGGCGATGTGGCCGAGATCAAGGAGATCATGAAGAAAAGCGGCAACATGGGCATGTAGACCTTCGACCAGGCCTTGTTCCACGCTTTCGAGGCCAACCTCATCACCCTGGAAGACGCGCTGCGCAACGCCGATTCGCTCAACGACCTGCGCTTGCAGATCAAGCTCAACAGCCAGCGCGCAAAGTCCCAGGACCTGGCGGCGGGCACCGAGCATCTGACCATCGTTTGACCCCCCGCGCCGCGCTTGCGGCGCACTGGGTTGACGGCATGCGCACCGCTTGCATGGGTATTGCTCACGCGCGTCAGCCGCTTTGCGAGCGGGCTTTCCAAGTGGGCTGACGCCTCCCACGCCGTTCTGGTGGAAAATCACCGGCATGAACGCCATCACCGAACGCCCTTACACCACCATCCCGTCGCTTCGCGTCGCTTTCATCGGCCTCGGTGTCATGGGCTATCCCATGGCCGGCCATCTGGCCCGCGCGGGCCATGCCGTGACGGTCTACAACCGATCACCCGCGAAAGCGCAGTCCTGGAGCACCGAGTTCGGTGGTCAACACAAAGCCACCCCACGCGAAGCGGCACAAGGCGCCGACATCGTCTTCGCTTGCGTGGGCAACGACGCCGACTTGCGCTCGGTCACGTTGGGTGCCGACGGTGCTTTCTCCGGCATGTCTTCCGGCTCGGTCTTCGTGGACCACACCACGGCCTCGGCCGACGTGGCGCGCGAGCTGTATGCGGTGGCCAAAGATCTGGGGTTGAGCTTCATCGACGCGCCGGTATCGGGTGGTCAGGCCGGTGCACAGAACGGCGCCCTCACCGTGATGTGCGGCGGCGACGCTCCGGCGTTCGAACGGGTTCAACCGGTCGGCCTGGCTTTCTCCAAAGCCTTCACCCGCATGGGCGAGAGCGGCGCCGGTCAGCTCACCAAGATGGTCAACCAGATCTGCATTGCCGGCCTGTTGCAAGGCCTGGCCGAGGCCATTGCCTTTGGCCAGAAGGCGGGACTGGACGTGAACCAGGTGCTGGAGGTGATTGGCAAAGGTGCGGCCCAGAGCTGGCAAATGGACAACCGGGGCAAGACCATGGTGGCCGACCAGTTCGACTTCGGTTTTGCGGTGGACTGGATGCGCAAAGATCTGGGGCTGGTGCTGGACGAGGCCAAGCGCAACGGCGCGCGCCTGCCGGTGACCGCGCTGGTGGACCAGTTCTATGCCGATGTCCAGGCCAATGGCGGCCATCGGCAGGACACGTCCAGCCTGATCAAGCGGCTTCGCTGACACCCCCGCGCGCCACCCATTAGGGTGCCCACAGGGAGGGCGGTCCTGCCGCCCGGCAGACGCCCCCTGGGAGCCTTGCGGCTACTGCTTGGGTTGCAAACGCGCGAGTTCGTCTTCGCTGATGATCTCCAGCGTCAGCACCACGCGCTGAACGCCCGAGATGTTGCGGGTGATGCTGGTGGCGCGTTCGGCCTCGCGCTGCGTCACACGGCCCATCAGGTACACGGTGCCACGGGTGGTCACCACCTTGAAGGCGTTGGAAAACATGTCCCGCGCATCGACCATGGACGCCTTCACGCGCCCGGTGATGAAAACGTCGTTGGAACGCTGGCTGAGTGTGGTGACACCCATCACCCCGAGTTCGTTCACGATGCCGGTCACGTTGTCCACGCCCGCCACGATCTGCTGCGCCAAGGCCTTGTCCTGCTCGCTGCCCACCTCGCCGGTGAGCAAGACCTGGCGGTTGTAGCTGGTGACCTCGATGTGGCCCCGTTCGCCGAATTTTTCACGCAGCCGGTTGTTGGCGCGCAGTTCAATGCCTTGATCTTCCAGTTGGGCGCCGGAGGTGCGCCGGTCGGTGACCACCATGGCGCCCCCGGCCATCGCGCCGCCCACCAGCAGGGGCGCGCAAGCCGACAGCCCGGCTCCCAGTGACAGGGCGGTCAGCAGCGTAGCGGCCAGGCGGGTCAAAGTACTTTGGCGCAATCGAATCATGTGGAACTCTCCGTTTCGTGGTTCGGGGTTTCGGGCAAGCCCAGCAGTTGGGCGTCTACGCCGTCACAAATACAGTGCAGCACCAGGTGGTGCAACTCCAGAATCCGTGCCGGCACATCGTGTGGCACACAAATATGGACATCGGTGTCGCGCAGCAATTGCGCCATGCGCCCACCGCGTGCGCCGGTCAGGGCCACCACCGTCATGTCGCGCGCGTGGGCCGCTTCCACCGCCGCCAGCATATTGGGCGAATTGCCGCTCGTGGACAGCGCCAGCAACACGTCACCGGCCTGCCCCAGCGCCCGCACCTGCCGCGCGAACACCACGCGGGCCTCGAAGTCGTTGGCCAGACCGGTGAGCACCGCCGCGTCGGCACACAACGAGAAAGCCGCCAGCTCCGGGCGTTCGCGCTCGTAGCGACCGACGAAACTGGCCGCAAAATGCTGGGCCGCCGCCGCCGATGCGCCATTGCCGCACGAAAGCACTTTGCCGCCGCCGGTGACGCTGGCGAGCACGGCGTTGGTGGCCGCTTCCACTTCGGGCGCGAGGGTCTGAGCGCACTGGTATTTCAGGTCGGCGCTGTCAATGAACTGTTGTTGGATGCGTTGCAAAAGCATGACTGATCATAGCGGTGAGTGGGGTATCAAAAAGCTGCCGATGTATCAAATGCGGCGCGCAGCCATTCGACATGGGGCGCCCAACCGGGGGCTTGCGTCGGGACGGGCGCGGCCTGCACCAGCACGACGTCGAAGCGGCATGGAGGCTCTGATCCCAGTTGCAGCAAAAAGTGCCGCGCCGCCAGCACAATGCGGCGCTGTTTCACCCAACCGACGCTGGCCGCAGCGCCGCCGTGTTGCGCGCTGCTGCGGCTGCGCACTTCCACGAACACCAGGGTGCCATCGGGCTCGCGCATAATCAAATCGATCTCGCCGCCACCCCGGCCCGGGGTCTTGAAGTTGCGCCGCACCAGCTTCAAGCCGGCCTTTTCCAGGTAGGCTTGTGCCGCGCTTTCGGCCCGATCCCCCTTGGATTTGGTGCTGGTGTCACGCGCGCCCGGATCGTTGACCACCGACTTGGGGGCTGTTGGCGGCACCGCCTGTTTTTTGGAAAACCACATTGTCTGCAAGCACTCCATCCCTGTTGGCCGCCGTTCGCGAGGCCGCCGCTCACCAGCATTATCCGCAGGGCGCGCTCTACATGGTGGCCACGCCCATCGGCAACCTGGCCGACATGGGCCTGCGCGCGCTCCAAGTGCTCGCCCTGGCGGACACCGTGGCCTGTGAAGACACGCGCCACACCGCCGGCTTGCTGCAAGGCTACGGCTTGCACAAGCCCTTGCTGGCGCTGCACGAACACAACGAAGCCGAAGCGGCGCAAACCGTGGTGCAGCGCCTGAGCGAGGGTCAGCGTGTGGCCTATGTGAGCGACGCCGGCACACCGGGTGTGAGCGATCCCGGCGCGCGTCTGGTCGCCGCGGTGACCGCAGCGGGCTTGCGCTGCGTGCCCATTCCCGGTGCCAGCAGCATCACCGCCTTGCTGAGTGTGGCCGGGCACAGCGGCTGGGACGGGCGTTTTGTCTTTCAAGGTTTTCTTTCGCCCAAGGCCGGCGAGCGCCAGCGCGAGGTGCTGCACATCCAGGCCGACGCGCGCGCCTGTGTGCTGCTGGAAGCCCCGCACCGCATCGAAGCCCTGGCCAAAGATCTCGCCGCTTTGGGCGAACGCACGGTCACGGTGGGACGCGAGCTGACCAAACAATTTGAAGAAGTGGCACAAATGAACGCCGCCGCCTTCCCCGCCTGGCTCCAGGCCAACGCCCACCGCACGCGCGGCGAATTTGTGCTGTTGGTGCACCCGGCGCCCGCCACCAGCGGCGACGACACCGGCGTCGACGCCGCCACTTTGCGTACGCTGGATTTGTTGCTGGCCGAACTGCCGCTGAAGACCGCCGTGCGCTTGTGCGCCGAGATCAGCGGCCAGTCGAAAAACGCCTTGTACGACGCCGCGCTGGAGCGGCGCAAGGCAAGCAAAGGGAATGGCGACGGCGATTAAGACCGGTCGCGGCCGGGCGACCCTGTGGGCCCCGCTGCCGGGTCGAGCGGATCCGCCTGCCCATCGTCGGGCACCTCGTGGGCCTGCACATCGACCACATCACCCACGGGGCGGCCTGGTCCTTCGGGCCGCTGGCGGTTCGGCCACACGCCCCGCGTGACGCGGTCCGAGGTCTGGCGAAAGCGCCCGAACACCACGGCGGGCGTGGGTTTGCGCCCGGTCAGCAGCGACCAGATCGACACCCCCGCCACCACCACCACGGCAGCCAGCAGCAGGCTGAACACGAACACCGCAGCGGCCAGGACCAGCAAGAGTTTGAAGACACCGCTCAGCAAGCGGTTCAGAAAGTCGGAAATACCATTCATGAAAGGGTGAGCCCGTGACAGGAGCGAAGTTCCAGAGGATCGCACAGTCCACGGCGCTTGGGAAATGTCCGGCGTGGAACACCAGCGGTGGATGGGCATGATTCCTACATGGCGATGGTCGCCGTATTTACAAGCCCCCAACCGCACAACCGCTGACATGGCACTGGCACATGAGCTCGTCACGGTGTTCGCTTGCCCCGCTGCTATGCTGGTCCACTTGTTGCGAACCCTCCAGCGTTCTGCCCTGCGCGCACCACCATGAACCGCCTTTACCAATATTTTTTTCGCGGCCTGATCGCCATTCTTCCCCTGGTGCTCACGGTCTATGTGTTGTATTTGCTGATCAGCTGGGTCGAGTCCATGGCCAGATGGGCGATCCGCCCCTTGGTGGGCGACTACTACCTGCCGGGCCTGGGCATCGTGCTGGGCTTTTTGCTGATCCTGGCCTTGGGGTTTCTGGTTTCGCAGCGCTTCACCGCCAAATTGTTTTCGCTGGTCGAGCTGCCGTTCACCAACCTGCCGGTCATCAAAAGCATTTATTCCTCGCTGAAAAATTTCGCCGACTATTTTTCGCCGCACCAGCAAAGCATCCAGCAGGTGGTGAGCTTGAGCGCGCCGGGCAGCGAGCTGGCCATCATGGGCCTGGTGACGCGCCAGAACATGTCCGGGCTGCCCAGCGGCCTGGGTGAGCGCGACCAGGTCGCCGTCTACCTGCCCATGGGCTACATGATCGGTGGCTACACCGTGTTTGTGCCGCGCAGTTGGCTCACGCCGGTGGACATGTCGGTGGAAGAAGCCATGCGCTCTTCGCTGATCGCCTGGATGTCGTCGAACAAGAACCCCAACACCTAGGCGTCTGCGCGGCAGCAAGGCCCACACCGTCGCCGTTAAGCTCTCGCCATGGATTCTTTGACGCAGATTGCGCTCGGCTCCGCCGTTGGTGTGGCCGTGATGGGGCGGCGAACCGCCGTTTGGAAGGCCGCACTCTGGGGCGCGGTGGCCGGCACCCTGCCCGACCTCGACGCCTTCATCGACCACGGCGACGCCTTGCTCAACATGGTGCGCCACCGCGCCGAAAGCCATTCCCTCTTTTTCCTCACGCTCGCAGCCCCCTTGCTGGCGTGGCTGGTCTCGCGCCTGCACGGCGAAGCGGCCCTGTTCCGGCGCTGGTGGCTCGCACTCTGGCTGGTGCTCATCACCCACCCGCTGCTCGACACCATGACCGTCTACGGCACGCAGTTGCTCATGCCGTTCAGCGACTACCCCTTCGCCATCGGCAGCGTCTTCATCATCGACCCGCTCTATACCGTGCCCCTGATCGTGGGCGTGGTTGCGGCCCTGCGCCTGAAGTCCGCGCGCGGCTTTCGCTGGAACCACTGGGGCTTGGCGCTCAGCAGCCTGTATCTGGCCTGGGGCGTGGGCGCGCAATGGCAGGTGACGAGCATCGCGCGCGCCTCCCTGCAACAGCAAAACATCGCCGCACAAGACCTGCTGGTCACACCATCGGCCTTCAACACCGTGCTCTGGCGCCTGGTGGCCACCAGCCCCACGCAGTACTTCGAAGGCCACTACTCGCTGCTCGACAAAACCGCCACCGTGCGCTGGACCGCCCACGAACGCGGCGCGGAACTGGCCCAACTGCACCCCGGCAACCGGGCGATCGACCGCATCGCCGCCTTCAGCCACGGCTTTTACCGCGTGCGCTCGGAAAATGGCCGCCTGATGCTGAGCGACCTGCGCATGGGCCTGGAGCCCTGGTACACCTTCCACTTTGACGTGGGACCGGCACAGGCTTCGGGCGGTCCGGCCAGCGCGCCCGTGCTCAAAGCCCAGCGACCCGATCTGGGCAGCGCCCTGCCCTGGTTGTGGCAACGGTTGCTGGGGAACGACGTGGCACTGAGCGCGGCCCCCGCGCGCTGACCGGGCTGGCTGACCGGGCGCGCGCCGCGCGCGGGTCAGCCCGGGATGTTCGGCTCCACCAGCGTGGCGAGCTGGGCCAGCGACTCCTGCCAGCCCAGGTAACACATCTCCAGCGGAATGGCCTCGGGTATGCCGTCCTGGACGATGTGAACGTCCGTGCCGCACAACACCGGCTTCAGCTCCACCGTCACCTGCAGCACACCCGGCAGGCTCGGATCGTCAAATTGGTCGGTGTAGCGGATCCGTTCGTGGGGCACCAGCTCCAGGTACTCGCCGCCAAAAGAATGGCCGTTGCCGGACGAAAAATTGTGGAACGACATGCGGAATTGGCCGCCGACGCGGGCCTCCATCTGGTGCACCTCGCAGGTGAATCCGTAGGGTGGAATCCACTTGCTCATGGCGGCGGGCTCCAGAAATGCGCGGTAGACCTTCTCGGGCGGGCAGCGCAGCACGCGGTGCAGTTGAACCTGGCGGGACGACATGGTGGGTTCCTTTCGTGGTGGGTCGAACGATCCCGGTGATCGTGGAATGGCGCTGCAAATACGCATGCTGGCGCCACCATCACGACGATCCGGCACCCGGCATTTCGACAAGCGACAGACCCCGGTGCGCCGCCCCGTACCGCCCCTACATCAGCGCCGCCACCGCGACCGTGATCAGGCCCAGCGCGAGGTTGATCGACACCCAGGTGCGGATCGAGGCCAGGGCCTTGCCGCCGGCGGGCCAGTCGCTGGCCGCCACAGCGCGCGACAGGCGCTTGAACAAGGCAAAACGGATGTGGCCAAAGATCGCCATCATGACGATGCCCAGCGTGGCCATGATGGTCCAGTCCAGCGGCATGTTGAAAGCCAGACCCGCCTGCACGTTTTCCTTTGCGACGCGAGCAATCATCCACAGGCCGCTGACCAAAATCAGGACCAGCGCGACCAGCACGGCCGCAAAAAACCGCCGCATGACGCCATACATGAGCCGCACACGCAGCGGCGGCTCCAGCTGGAGCGCAGCGGGGCGCAGAAAGAATTGCGCGAACACCATGCCGCCCACCCACACGATGACAGCCAACAGGTGCAGCAATTTGAGAATGGCAAAAATCATGGTCTGAGGTCCTGGATGGTTGGCCTGCAGTGTGCCTCAGGCGCGGCTTGCACTCAACCGTGCGCTTCAGCGCGCTCAGACACTCAGGCGCCCAAGTCCGTGACCACGCCGTCGACCCGCCGCTGCAAGCGGTAGGGCGGCAGGCCTTGCAGCATGCGCCGACCGTAAGCCTGGCGCAGCAAGCGGGCGTCGTAACACACCACCACGGCCTGGTCGGTCTCGGTGCGCAGGGCACGGCCGGTCCATTGCAGCAGGCGCTGGCCGGTGGCCGGCACCACGAGTTCGCTGAACGGGTCGCGGCCCTGGCTTTTCAGCCAGTCGGCGCGGGCCTGGCCCACCGGGTCGCTGGGCGACGCAAACGGCAGCTTGGTGATGAACAGCCATTCGCACAAGGCACCGGGCAGATCCAGGCCCTCGCCAAACGATTGCAGGCCAAACAGGATGGACGCGCCGCCCGCAGCCACCCGCTCGGCATGGCGGCGCAGCAACTGGGTGCGCGAGGCCTCGCCCTGCACCAGCACGCGCTCGCGCAGTTCGCTGTGCAAACCTTGTTCCAGCTTGTCCTGCCCGCGCCGCATCAGCGCCTTGGAGGTGAAGAGCACCAGCGCCCCCCGGGACACGGTTTGCAGGTCTTCCATCAAGGCATCGAGCATTTCGCGCGTATAGGCCTCCACGTCTTTCGGGTCGGCGCGGGTTTGCACCACCAGCAGGCGGCCCTGGCTGGCGTGGTCGAACGGGCTTTGCACCTCGCGGGTGTGCACCGCGTCGTCGAAGGCCAGGCCAGACTCGTGCAGAAAATGGTCGAAGCTGCCACAGGTGGTGAGCGAGGCCGAGGTGACCACCGCCGCCCGCACGCTGCGCCACAAATGCGTGCGCAGCAGGCTGCCGGGCTGCAAGGGGCAGGCGTGTGCGCTGAGCGCCACCATGCCGTTGCGCACACCGGCTTCCAGCCACTTGGCCAGCGGTGGCTGCCCGTCTTGCGCGTTCTGCGCCCAGTAGCTGGCGGTTTCCTGCACGCTTTGCAGACGCGGCGCGAGCACGCCCAGACGGCTGTAGAGCTGGGCCAGGCGCGGCGCATCGCCCGGGGTTTCGCGGGCGTTCAGCTTGAGCTGGGCGGCCAGGGCTTCAAAGACTTTGAGCAAACCGCTGGCCTGGGCTTGCATCTGCTCCACGGTTTCCACCCACTCGGGCGGCAGCGCCCCACCCGCGAAGCGTTCCACCACCGGCACCACAAAATCGCCGACGCCTCCCCCGCGCGCCAGGCGTTGCCGCCATTCGGGCTGTTCACCCAATCGTGCCATGGCCATGCGCGCCAGATCCGCCTGCGCGGTCTTGAGCTGCTTGGCCAGGGTGTGCACGTCTTGCGCCGGGGTTTCGCCCAAGGCGGCGGCCACCTCGTCGACCGCGCGCGGCAAGCGGTCCAGCCACTGGCTGCGCATCAAGTCCATGCTGGCGGTGAACTGGCCTTGCGCCACGGCGCCGAGGTGGTGCGCTTCGTCCAGCACCAGAAACGCGTCTTGCGGCGCAGGCAGGGCGTGCAGCCCCAGCGTGGAGAGCAGCAGGTCGTGGTTGACCACGATCACTTGCGACTGCGCCAGGGCAGCGCGCGCCCGGTAGTAGCTGCAGCTGTTGTAGCTGGGGCAATGTTTGGCGGTGCAGGTGTGGCGCTCGGCGGCCACCGGGCTCCAGAGTTCACCGTCGGGGGGGGTATCGAGCCGGTCGCGGTCGCCGTCCCACTGGCCGCCATCGAGCATCTCGCCCCAGCTGCTGTATTGCTGGCTGCGCAGTTGCCAGCGCTCGGCAGCGCCGGCCTGCACGGCGGGCGTCGGGGCACTGCCGGGCTCGTCGCCGTCGAACATGTCTGCACTGGCGGCGTCGCCGCCGCTGAGCTGGTCCAGCTTCAAGCGGCACACATAACGACCCCGCCCCTTGGCCAGGCTGTAAGCAAAGGGCTGCGACAGGCTGGCCGCCAGCGCCGGCAGGTCTTTGGCGATCAGTTGCTCTTGCAGCGCGACCGTGGCGGTGGAGATCACCACGCGTTTTTGCAGCGACAAGGCGAGCGAGACCACGGTGGACAAATACGCCGCCGATTTGCCCACCCCCGTACCGGCCTGCACCACCGCAATGGCGCGCGGCGCCGTGCCGTCGTCGTCGGCCGGTTTCACCTTCACCGGGCCGGGCTCGCCGCCGGGCACCACAGCGGACAGCGTGTGCGCGATGTGTTCGGCCATGTCGCGCTGGCCCGGACGGGCCAGAAACGCGGGCGAACGCGCCACCATCTGGTCGAACGCGGCCAGCGCCAGCGCGGCGCGCGCCTGCGCAGCGGGTTCCTGGGCGGGGATTTCGGGTGGGGGAGCTAAGATTTCAGAGGACATGTGTTTGGAGCGCAGCCCCTTTTGAGCCACTGCGGGCATTGTCGCCCGTGTCGCACCCCTCCGTCGGCCACTGCTTCGGCCCGCTTTCCCGTACCCTGCTGCCATGACCACACCCGCACCCCAGCGCCCACGCCCACGCCCGCCGACCCCGCCGCCCAAGACCGGCACGACCCGGGGGCGCGCCCGCCCGGCCAACGCGGCCACGCAATCGATCGACCTGGCTTTGCAAGGCGGTGGTTCGCACGGCGCCTTTACCTGGGGCGTGCTGGACCGCCTGCTGGAGGACGAAAGCCTGAAGATTTCGGGTATCAGCGGCACCAGCGCCGGGGCCATGAACGCGGTGGCGTTGGCCGCCGGTCTGATGGAGGGTGGCCGCGAAGGCGCCCGCGCCAACTTGCGCCGGTTCTGGAAAGGGGTGGCCGACGCCGCACCCTTCCACCATCTGGAAAACTCGCCCCTGCAGGCCATTTTTGGGCCGTCCAACCCCTGGATGCACGCGCTGCTACAACCCATGCAGTCGCTCACCAGCGCCTTGTCCAGCCAGCTCTCGCCCTACCAGTTCAACCCGCTCAACCTCAACCCGCTGCGCCGGGTGCTGGCCGATACGGTGGATTTCGAGCGCGTGCGGCATTGCCACAAGTCCAGCCTGTTCATCGCCGCCACCCAGGTGCGCACCGGGCAGTTGCGCATCTTCCGCCAGGCCGAACTCACGCCCGACATGGTGCTGGCCTCGGCCTGCCTGCCCTTGATGTTCCAAGCGGTGGAGATCGACGG
>NZ_JBFJMY010000061.1:0-14785 GCF_041633695.1 Hydrogenophaga sp. | reverse complement strand
GGTGGAGTTGGCGCCGAAGCGCTCGGACAGCGAATCAATGAGGCGCCCGCGCGCCGCCGCCACGCGGTCATCGGACAGCGCGGCATCGGGGTTGGCCACATCGGCGGCGGGGCGGAAATCTTCGGGCGTGGCCTCGCCACCGGCGTAGCGTTCGGCCGCCAGCATCATCACGCGGGCGCGTTCGGCGGCGGCGGCGCGGTGCGCCTCGCGCTGCTCCGGCGTGGCGTGGGCCAGATCGCCCACGAAGCGCGGGTCGAAGGTGGCTCGGTCGATGTTGACCGCGTTCGGCGGATCGCCCCGGCGCTGTATCTCCACCCCCAGGCGCGCGGCCCGGGTCTCCACGCTGTCTTCGCCGTGCCGCAGCAGCGCCTCGGCCAGGTCGTGGTTGGCGCCGGTGATGTCGAAACTCACCATCTGGCCACCGCCGTCCGGGCCACCGCCCACATAGACATCGACCTCGCGGGTGACGAAGGCCACCGCGCGGTCGGTGGCGCTGAGGGTGCGCAGATCGGTGCCGGCGTCCACGCCGCGCGCCACGTCGGCGTCGCTGACGATGCCGCCCAGCGCCCGCACCACCGCCTCGCGCCGGGTGTCGGCGCTCTGTTCCTGTTCGGCGCGCCAGTCGCCGGGCGGGGGCGATCCGGTGTATTGCTCGATGGCGCGGTGCGTGGCGTCGGCATCGCGGTCCATGCGCGCATCGGTCACGGCAGAGCGCATGCGGTGCGCATCGGCCAGCGCGTGGTCGCCTGCGGCCAGGGCGTCGAACACCCGCACGTCGGTGCCATCGAGCGCGTCGCGCACGTCCGACATGGTGCCGGCGTGGTCGCGCCCCAGGGCTTCGAGCTGGTCGGGCGAGAGCGAGCGCATCACGGCTTCGATGCGGGCCTCGTCGTCGTTGAAGAAGCCGGTCGAGTCGGCCAGTTCGATCGCCGCGCCGGCCACGTTGTCGCCACGCAGATAGGCGCTGGCGGCGCGGTAGTCGTCGCTGTCGGCGTCGAGTTGGCTGCGCAAATCGTCGTCCAGCCAGCGCCCGTTGTGGCGACCGGGGTAGACCGTCATGTCCAGCGCATAGCCCTGGTTGCGCGTCATGCCGCGCAAGGCGGCCAGCACGCCGGTTTCGTCCACCGTGCCGGCAAAACCCCCGCCAAAGGCACCCACCACCCGGTTGGCGCGCCCCTCGAGCGCGCTTGCCACATCGGTGCCGGCCTGGGTCAGTTGCTCGGCAAAGAAGGTATCCGGTGGTTGACGGGCCTCGAAATGCGCCACCTCTTCTTTGACCTGCTGGTTCAGGCCGGGGGCCGCCTCTGCATCGGCGCCGGGCGCAGCACCCCCGCCTGCGCCGCCTGCGGTGTCGCAATGGCCGCAGTTGGCGGCGGGTGCGGCAGCGGCGGCGTCCGGGCAATCGGTGGTGGCGGCTGCCGCGGTTGGCTCAGCCGCGCCTGGGGCGGGCGTGGGCGTGGTTTCCGGGCCGGTGCGCAGTCTCGCCAGCGCGGCATCGGCCTCGGACCGCTTGCCGGCGATGAACTGCGACATGCGCGCGGGCAACGGACGCGCCCATTCGCTGGCGGCCTGGCGCACCGTGCCCGCCAAAGTGCCAAAAGCCTCGATAAACCCCGCCGCGCCGTCGTGCAGGTTTTGTGCGCCGCTGGTTTGCTGCGTGGCCAGAAAGGCCTGCCATTCGGCTTGCTGGGTGGTGCGCGCGATGTCGTGGGCGCTGCGGTTCTCGGCGGCACCGGCGTCGAAGCGGGCGCGGTTGTCCTGCAAGCGCGCTTGCAGCACCTGGCTGCTCTCCCGGTTGCTTTGGCGAATCGGGCTGGCGCCGCGCTCGGCGGTGGCGCGCAGCACGGCGTGGCCTTTGCCGGCGTTGTCGCGCAGCGACTGGCCAAAGCCCAGCGCGCTGCGCGCATAGGTGGGCAGGGCCGAACGGGTGGCGCCGCGCACGCCGTTGTCGGCGCTTTGGGCTTCCCGGTGCTGCGCCGCCAGAGCACTGCGCGCCTGGCTGTTGATGCGGCTGCGCGTGGCCTGGCCCTGGACCTTCAATTGCTGCACCTGCTGTTGCGTGATCTCTTGCAACACGCGGCGCCCGGCGCGGGCCTGGGTCTTCAAGGTGTCGCGGGCTTTGGTCAGCGCCTTGGCCACTTGGCAGCGGCTTTGCGCCACCATGCGGGTGTTCTCGGCCGCCAGCGCGGCGGAGTAGTTGCAGCTCAGGCTGCACGAGGTGTTGTCGCGCGACTGCTCCCAGGCCTCTTTCTTGTCGTCAAAGCGCCGCTGCATCTGCCGCGCTTCCTGGTCCACCCAGCGCGGGATGCGCAGCTGGCGCTTTTCGTTTTTCGCCCGCTCCAGGAAGCGGCCCCGCTCGGTGCTGTGGTGAGTGCTGCGCTGGTCGCGCCAGGTGTTCAGGTCCAGCATGGCGGCGTCGAACGCGGTCTGGGCGTCGCGCACCGCGTCGTTGAAAGCGCCCACATGGCCCGCCACCAGGCCAGACACCACGGTGGTGATCTGATCGGCGGCCCGGGTATTGCCCTCGCTGATCAGGCCGTAGGCGCTGCGACCGGCGGCCACGATGGCGGCCCGGGTGCGGCGCGAAGCCAGATCAAAGTCTTGCAAGGCCAGGGTACCGGCGCCTTCCATCTGGGCCACGGCCTGCTCCAGCGCCATGTCCAGCGCGCCCCGGTCGAGCTCCAGAGTCTGCTGGATGCCGCTGGCGTTCACGTCCCAGGCCTGGCGCAGGTGCGTGCCCAGACCGGTGGCGCTGGCCACCAGCCCGTCTTGTTCGCCATGCAGCTCGCGCGCCAGATCGCTCCAGGCTTGCAACGCCAGGGTGACGGCCTGTTCTTCGGACGCGCGCTGGGCGGCTGCGTCGGTGGCGCGTGGCTGCTTCGGGGTCGAGGCGTCACCCTGGGCCTGGTCGCGCGCCTGTTCGGCCTGGGCGGCCTTGTCTTTGGGCGGCAGCAGCTCGTCGCGCTTGGGTGCCTGCAAGGCCCACTCGGACTGCAAGGGTTGCTGGTCCAGTGGCGGTGCTTCCAGTGGTTGATCGACCTGCTCGACCAAGGCCAGCGGCAGCGCGACCAACTCCTCGCCTTCCAGCGCCTGAGCCACCGGGCCGCCCGCAGCGGCTCGTCCCCGCGCGGGCCGTTCCGCTCCAGCGTGCTCGGTGTCTTCGCTGGCATGGGTTTCTTCGGTCGCGCCTTCGGTCGCGCTGGCGCTGTCGGCTGCCGTGTCGTCTTGCGGCGGCGCGTGGTCGCCGGTTTCGGCTGGCACCGGCTCGGGCGCAGGCGGTGTGGCCGCTACGGGCGCTGGCGACTCGGGCATGGACGGCGCCGGATCGGCCACGGTAGACGTGGCCACCGCCAGCACCTCAGACACCGGCGGCGTGGTGGTGGGCGCGAGGGGATCGCTGCGCGTGGGCGCGGCACCCACACCGGAGGGGCCACTGGGCAGGCGCTCGTGTTCGGCATCCAGCGTGTCGCTGAAAGACGCGGAATCGCTGCGGCTGTAGCGCGGCAGATAGCCCAGGCGGGCGCCGCCTCGCCCACCGGTGTAGCTGGCAAAGGACGCCAGGGCTTCGCGGGTATAGTCGGGGACAGCGGCATCGGGTGTGGCGGTGCGCAACGAAGGTTCGCCCAGCGACTCAACCGCACCTGGGACCGCACCACCGGTTTCACCGCTGCGTTCACCGCCCCGCCGCGGCCGCCGGGTGCGCAGTTCGGCCAGCCGACCCGCGCCCCTCAACGCGCTTGCGCTGGCCGTGCGCGCCATGGTTCAGTGCCCGTTGCCCAGCACCGCCGGCATGGCCTTGCCCAGCTTGCGGTACTCCGCTGCCAGCGCGTGTTTCATGGCCGCCCAGTCCAGCCGCCCGGTGCCCGCCAGGGCGCTGGCGCCCAGCACGGCGTTGCGCACATGGCCACCCGCAAAATCGCAACCCGCAGCGAGGCGGTTGAGCTCGGTGGTGCTGAGCTGGTGGGCCGGGCCCAGGTGGGCCAGCCACAGCGCGCGCCGGTCTTCGGGGCCGGGCAGCGGGAACTCCAGAATGCTGTCGAGCCGGCGCGTGAAAGCGGGATCGAAACGCGCACGGCTGTTGCTGGTGAGCAGCACGATGCCGTCAAACGCTTCGATGCGCTGCAGCAGGTAGTTGGTCTGCTGGTTGGCGAAGCGGTCGTTGGCGTCTTTCACATCGGTGCGCTTGCCGAACATGGCGTCGGCCTCGTCGAACAGCAACACCACTTCGGCATGCTCGGCGCGGGCGAACAGTTCGCCCAGGTTTTTTTCGGTTTCCCCAATGTATTTGCTGCTCACGCTGGCCAGGTCGACGCGGTACAGCGGCATGCCCAACTGGGTCGCCAGCCAACCGCTGGCCAAGGTCTTGCCGGTGCCCGACGGGCCCACCAGCAGCGCACGCACGCCCGGCCGGTAACGCGCCTGTATGGCCGGCCCCAGGTCTTGGGCCAAAGCATCGCGGCGGCGGCAGCGTGCCACCAGGGCCAACAGCTCGGCGCGCAAGGCGCTGGGCATCACCAGGGCCTCGTCGTGTATGTCTTCGGGCAACAGCTGGGCCAGACTGCCCAGGGCACCCTGCCCGGGTGCGCGTGCCGCGCGCGCCACGTGCTGCACGGCCAGCCCAGCACCGCCTTCGCTGCGGCACAGCGCGTGGGCGGCGCGGGCGAGCTCTTCGATGCGGGCGCTGGCGTGGCGGTGGCCGGCGGCGAGTTCGGTGGCGGTGTCGGGGTCGGCGTCGAAGCCCATCCAGAGCGCGGCGCGTTCCTGCACCGGCGGCACCGGCACCTGCCACGCGGCCAGCGGTTCGCCGTCGTTCTCCCAACTGCCATCGGGGCCGGTGGCCACCAGCATGGGCAGATCGCCGCCGGTGAACGCGGGCACGCGGCGGCGTTCACCCGGCGACAGTTCGGCCACCCAGACTGGCAAGGCGTTTTGCAACAGCAGCCAGGGCAACAGACCGGCGGGTGTCTCGCCTTCGATGAATGCGGCCTGGCGCCCCATGTCTTCGGCGATGGCCGCGCACACGGCCCGCGCCTCGCGCGGGTGGCCGCTGCGCACCACCATGACCGCGCCACCTTGCAGCCAGGCCGCGTGCTGCCGGCACAAGGCCCGCACACTGGGCGCCAGCCGGGCCTGGGCACTGGCCGCGTCCTGGCTTTGCAGGCGCACGCCGGGCCAGTGGCCACGACCACCCGAGAGCGCCAGCACCAAAGGCATGGGCAGGCGCAGGCGGGCATCCGGCAAGGCGCGGCCCTGGGTTTCCAATTGCAGCAAACCGCTCGCCAAGGCAGCACCGTCGAGCACGGCGTTCATGGACTGGATCGGGCTCAGGCCTCGCTGCGCGTCCAGGCTGGCGAGCAGACCCAGCGTGGGGTAGACATCGCGCAGCGGCGATTGCAGCCAGCCCAGGGCGCGGCTGGCGATCACATCGGTGTCGGCGGCGTGGCACAGCGCCAGCGCCATGCATTCGCTGGGGTTCAGCGACAGCTGACCCGCCAGACGGTGCAGGGCACGGTCCGGCTCGGGTGGCGACTGTTGCCACAGCGTCCAGGCGCTCCCAAGGTCCAGGCCCAGTGGCGCCAGCTCATCGGCCTGGGCCACCAGCCAATGCGCTTCGGCCGGTGCGTCCGGTGCCAGTTGCGCGGGCGCGAGTTGCGCGAACAAGCGCGCCGAAAGCGGCGGGGCCAGCGCGGCGGAGTTGGGAAAGGCCGCGTTCATGGGCTGCCGTCCAGACGGTACTGAAACACAACCACCCGGCCCAGCCAGGGCAGCCAGCCCGGGTCCAGATCGAGGGCGGCGCGGCGCACGCGCATATCGGTGTCGCTCAAGCGAAAGAGCACGTCCAGGTGCGTGGGCCCCCATTGCAAGGCGGCGTGCCGCAGGCACAGGCTGGCCAGCCCGATGCGCGCGACCCGGCGCAGGTAGCGACGGACTGCGGTGAGCCAATGCGCCGCCATCTGCTCGGGCGTGGTGGCGCTGCCGGGCGCGTGCGGCACGGCAATGCGGGCATCGGCCCAGCGTTCGGGTGTGGTCCAGCAGATGGCATGCGGCGATGCGGGCTGGGGCAGGCTTTGCACCAGGGCCCAGGCCGGATCGGCTTCGGGCAGGCGCAGACGCAACAGCGCCTGGCGCAGCACCAGAGCGGCCAAGGGCGTATCGGGGTGCGCGTTCTGCCACGCGGCCCAACCGAGGCGTTCCAGCACCGGGAGCAAGAACAACAGGCCACCGGCCTGGGTCGGCACGGAACAGTCCATGGGCCAGGGCGCCGATGGTTCCATCTGCGCGGTGGCGGTTGCCTCTGCATCGACCGGCG
Organism: Hydrogenophaga sp.; assembly: GCF_041633695.1. Classification (GTDB taxonomy): domain Bacteria; phylum Pseudomonadota; class Gammaproteobacteria; order Burkholderiales; family Burkholderiaceae_C; genus Hydrogenophaga. The sequence continues at coordinate 8,475 of NZ_JBFJMY010000061.1, read as the reverse complement.
ACGCTTCGACCAAGGGCTCTGCACGCGCAGCCATCGGCCCGGCCACGTGCTCCGTGGATTCGCGCAGCCCAGGTTCTGCGGTCTGCACCGCAGGCAATGTTTTGTGAAGCGGCGGCGCGGCGGCGCTGTCGGCTTCGGCGGGCAAACGTGTCAGCGGCGCAGCCGCGTGCTGCGCCAACGCGCGCGCGCTGGCCGCAGCTGCCTGCACCACCAACTGCCCAGGCGCGGCGCGCAAGACCGCGAGCAACCAGACCGGTGTGTCGATGGGTAACGTGCACCACTGCACCGCAGCCGCCGTATCGGTCCATTGGTAGGCAGCAACGGTGCCCGCTGGTTGCGCCAAGGCCCAAGCGCTGGCCCAGTCCATGTGGCGCTGCGCGCCGCTGTGCGCCAACACCAACTGGACCGTGGACCCGGACAGGTGTTGCAGCAACCAAGGGGTTTCGCGCTGTTGCACCAGCTGCGCGAACACGGCGGGCAAGCCCACGGCAGCATCCACCTCTTGCGCCAGGCAGGTCCACACACTGTGCAGAAACGCCGGGTGTCCTTCGTCCCGCACCAGACCCGGCAGGGCCAGTGGCCAGTACCAGGCGCTGAGCGTTTGACCCCGGGCGCGGCGCAGCAACGCCACCTGCGCCGCCTGCCAGCGGCTGGCGAAGAACACGGTTTCGGAGGTGCTGGCTGCGGCTTGCTCACCATGAACCCAGGTGCCACCGGTGGCGCGCACGCGCTGCTCGATCAGCAGCGACAGGCTTTGCGCCGTCCAGTCGGCGGACACGCGCCCGAGATCGAGCCTGCGCACCAGCAGCAAGCGCTCGCCGGTGTCGGGCAGGCTGGCACAACGCAAAGCGTCTTCGAGCCGGTGCACCGCACGCGTGGCGGCCTGCTCGCTGCGGGCACGCAGGCGCAGGTGCTGGACGGTGCGGTCGTTGGCACCCATGCCGGTTCAGCGCTTGAACACGCCCGCGCTGCGCACACCGCTGGCGCTGACCACGCTGGCGTGGTCGAAATGCACACGCACATCCACGTCCAGATCCACTTGCAGCGCGCTGGTGTGCAAGACCCGCGCCGAGACTTCGCCCTGGCCCACGTCTTCCACCACCGCGCGGGCGATCACCGCATTCGCGCGGTAGAGCACGGCCTGCATGCCGATGCGCAACTGCGACGGATCGAGCGTGAGCAGCGGAATACGCACACCGGGGCGCACCGCCGTGACCGGGCGCGGCAGGTTGCCGGTGATGATGCGGCCCACCGGCGCGTGGCTGGCCAGCAGCAGGCACATGCGCACGATGTCGTTCACCAGTTCGATGGCACGTGGCTGGCCGGGCTCGGTCTGGGCGAACAGCCAGTCGGCATAGGCCTGCATTTGCCGCCGGTCTACCGAATCGATCTCGGCCCAGCGCGGCAGGTTGCCCAGGTAGCGCAGATTGGGAGCTTCATCGAACTCGCTCAGCATTTCGGCCCAGTCCAGCCGGATGGCCGGAGGCACACCGCAGAATTCGGCGTGCAGACAGGTGCAGACCGCGCCGATGCGGTTGAACTCGTCGGCCGCCTGGCGGGCAATGGCGGTTTTGCCGTGTTCACCATCGATCAGGTCGCCCATGGAAATGACTTCTTGCGCTTGCCCACGCACGTGCTTCCAGGTGCTCTGCGCGAGTTGCGGCAGGTTGAGGCGGTTGATGGCCTCCAGCCGGGTACCGACCAAGCTGCTCTGGCGGGTGATGACGCTGTGCATGGCGTTGCCCAGCTTGCCCGTTTGCACGCGCGAGACCTGCGTGCGCGCGGCCAACAAAGGCGTGCGCAACTGGCCGGCTTGCAGCGTGCGCAGCAGCAGGTCCATGCGGTCGAGCTGGTCCACCAGTTTGGGCACCACCACGAACCACGATGCCGGTGCCTCGCGCACCACCTTCAACATGTCTTCGAGCTCGTCGGGCACGTCGTGGTGGTCGCGCAAGCAGGCCGGCACCGGGGCTTCCTGCAAGGCCGGGTCGACCACGCGGTGGCGCGCGGCCAGCACGTTGCTCGTTTCGCGCGGGCGCATGTAAGCGAGGAACTTCACCTCTTCGGCCAATATCTTGGCGCGCCGCGCGTTCACCGCGTCGATGCGGGCCTGTTCCTCGGCCATCAGGGCGCGCGCCACCGACACATCGTGGCGTGCCTCGGCCAGCGTATCGCCAAACTGGCGCAAGCGCTGATCGACCTGCTCGATGTTGGCCTTGAGATCCGCCTCGGCGCGCTCGCAGCGGTTGATGGCGTCGCGGTACAAGGTCAACCGCCCTTCGAGCTGGCGCAGAGTGGCGATGGTGTTGTCCGACAAGGCCACGGTCTGGGTGAACAGGCTGGCTTCGTCCACCCCGCCGGCAATCGGTGGCGGCTGCAACAGCAGCTCTTTGAGCCCCGCCTGGTTGCGGATGTCGAGCAGCTTGCGCTTGCGGCTGGTGTCACCCTGCAAGAAGGGATCGCCCGCCAGACCAAACACCTCGAAGTCCTGGAACAGCGCGGGCACGGCGCCGCTGTCTTCGAGCATGAAGGCGTCCAGAATATCGAGCAGAGAATTCACGCTGCGGTGCCGGTTGGCCAGCGCGTGGTCGCGTGCTTCGGTGGACGGTGGCTGCTTCAAACGGTCGGCGATGGCCGTGGTGCGCACCTCCGACAAGCCCACCACCGGCATGGCGTACACGATGTTCAGCGGCGCCTTGGGTGCCTGGATGAGCTGGGCGGTCGCCTGCATCTGCACCCTTTGTGTGGTGCTGAAACCCGCCGACACCGAGACCGCTGCGGCCTGCAGCGTGGCCCGTGCGGCAGCGGCAGCGGGTGCGGCAGACGCGGTGGGCGTGGCCCGGGCCGACACTTTTACCGTGGCCAGGTAGTCCTTGATTTGCGACTGCACGGTCAAGGCGCTGTCGGACTTGGCGATGGCGGCCAGTGCCGGTGAGATCGCCAGACGGCTGGCGTCGGAGGTGCTCATCATCATCTGGCGGATGCGGTGCATGTCCACCTGCATGTGGGCAAAACCGAAGTCGGTGATGTCGTCGGCACGGTCCACGCGGGCGCGCAAGTAGTCGGCAAAACCCTTGAGACCGCGCAACTGCAATTGCGAACGTTCGTGGTTCGACAGGCGCGCCAGCACCGGGTCGTTGGCCAGCTCGGTGTACACCTTGGCCGTGCCGATGCGCGACGAAGCCGTGGGCGTGAGCACCCCCAGGCCGTTTTGCAACTCCAGCTTGGCGTTCAGGTAGGGCGTGAACGCGGGCGTGGGCTGATCGCCCGTGCTGCCCAGCGGCCACACCGGCGTGGGCGGTGGCGCCGGTGTGGTGTCGACCGGCGTGGGCACGATGTCGATATCGCTGAACGCCACCGAGCCGCCAAACACCATCACCGCAATGCCCACAATCCGCAAGCGGCTCGCCCCTTCGGCCTTGCTGCCGTCGGGTTGCGGCAGCGCGATCTGGGTCCAGGTGCCCGACTGCGGCAACGCCCCAACGCGCAAGGTCTGGGCCTCGTACATGTCCAAGCCTGGCACGGCCTTGAACAGTTCGGGCAAGCGGTTCTCGCCCCAGAAACCCAGGCGCAGCGCAAAGCCCCGGGTGGCGCCCCCGGCATCCAGCCCGGTGCACACCGCGTAGGCAAAGATCGCGCGCGGTGGCGTGAGCTCGTCCAGATACACCCAGGTGCTCAGGTGGTCGTTGCCGTTGTGCTTGGCAAAGATCGGCGCGGTCGCCGTGTCCGGGTACATGATGATGTGCCCGCGCCAACCGGTGGCCTGCGGATAAAAGATGTTGAAGCCGCGCTTGGGCACGGCCCGTTCGGCCTGCGCAGCGGCCCCACCCCCAAAGATGTCGCCACCACCGCTGGTGATCAGCTCGGGCAGGCTGGGCACCACGCCGTCGGGCGGCACGAACGGCACCCACAAGTCGTTGGCGGTGAGCAGCTCCCAGGCCTCGTTGCCCTGCACCCGCGCACCCAGCGGCAGGAAATTGCAAAACCATTTGCGCCAGGTGTTGCCGGTCAAGGCGCCCGTGATGCCATAGGCGGCGCGACCATCGAACAGGGTGAAGGCCATGCCGTCCACGTCGGCATTGGCCAGGCCCAAGGCGGCGGCGGGCACAACGAGCTGGCTCCATGCGCCCGGCGTGGGCAGTTCACCGGCGCGGAAATGCGCCGCCGAGCCGGCCGGCGTGCCCAGGGCGATCAGGTCTTCGCCCCAATAGGCGCGGTGCTCCCAGCCGGCGCTGGTGTGCCACTGCAGCATCAGGCTGCGCGGCGGGTTGTCCGGATCCAGACAGACCCAGGCGAACACCGATTCGCCGGTGTTGATACGAAAGGGCTCGCTGGCGGCGTCGAAATAGTGCTGGTGCAGGCCGGGCATCAAGCCGCTGCGGTGTCCGCCGCCGGGGGGCGGTCCCCCCCAGGGCTTGAGGCTTTCGCGCTCCAGCGCCAGCGGGTCGTCGCGGTAGCGCTCCACCGTGTGCAGTTGCCCGTCCAGTGCATGCGCCAGCAGCGCGGCCTTGTTGCGCAGGCCTTGGCGCGCGCCCAACGCACGCGAGCGTGTGAGCAAGAATCGGTTGAGCGTGCGTTGGAATTCGGGGTCGATCGCATCCTGGTGCAACAAGCGCGGCTCCCACGAGGCCTGGCTCACCGGCACCAGCACACGCACCCGCTCGGGCACGGCCAGGTCCAGCGGTGCCATGGGCGCGGCCTCGCGGATCGCCAGATCGAGTTGCTCCATCGGCACCGGTACCGCATCCAGGGTGAACAGCGGTGGGAAAAAATCGCTGCGGAAATCGGCCAGGCTGAGGGCCGAAGTGGGCAACAGCCCGCAAGGCGGCAACTTCAGAAAAGGATCGGCCATTTCCTGCGGCGACGGCGGTGTGCCAAAGGCGGTGTCGAACTCGGCCATCTGGCCCGCGAACTGCTCGATGCGCGCCTGCCACAAGCCCGGCAAGCGGCTGTTGGCGTTGAAACGGGTCGCACCACCGCTGGCCCACTGCAGCCGCGCGTCGCGCGCCCGCCCGCCCTGGCGCACCACGGCGGCGCGGTCGATGTAATCGACCTGCAGGCTCTCGTTCAAACCGATCAGCGCCACCGGCACACCCCAGGGCTCCCAGGGCAAGGCCCCGCCGTGCGGCAACGCGGCCTCGGCCTCGAAAATCAGATGCGCCAATGCGTTGCGCTGGCGCAAAGGGTTGGCGGGCAAGGCCAGCCACTCTTCGGGCCAGGGGTACCAGAGCAGGCAGGTGCCGTCGCTCACACGCCAGTCTTCAAAGGCGTTGACGTTGTCTTCGGGTCCGTCCACGCTGCGGTCGCAAGGGTCTTCCGGATCGAAGTTGGACACGTCCACCGTGACCGGCCGCAACACCAGAATGCCCACGCGCGGCAGGCGCGCACCGGCGGTCACGGCCACATCGGCGAACCGGGGCGCCAGCACCCTGGGGTGGAGCGTACCGGGCGGCGGCAGCCGTTCTTCCTCTGTGATTTCCGCATCGGTCTCGGGGTCCGGCTCGGGGGTTTGCACCACTTGCCAGGCCGGTGGCACCACAGCGGGCAGATCGCCCAGTTCAAACGCGGTGCGGCGCGCCAGCACCACATCCTCGCCCGACACCGCCAGGCCTTGCCCGGACTCCACAAACAAGCGTTCCACGCGGTCCGACTCCGCAGGCGCCAGCTGCACGGAGACGCCCAGGCCGCGCACCACACCCGAGGTGAGCGCCTGCCCGCGTTGCGCAATGCGCCCGGCCTGCCAGCGCTGCCGCCCTTGCAGCGTGGGTGCGGTGAGGGCACGCGCCGGAAACAGGTTGGGCCGTCGCAACCAGTCGGTGGCGGCCAGCGTGGCGTCCTGCGGCGACAGCGCCACCACGCGTTCGCCAGCCAGGGGTTGGGTGATGTGTTCGATGCTCACGTCGGGTCTCCGGTAACGCTCAGGGGCAGTGCGGGCTCATCGCCATGGTGGCTAGGGCTTCTTCTTGGCGGCGCGCTTGCTGCCTGGGCTGGTGGTCTTTTTCGGTGCGTCGGCCTTGTCGGCGCTGCGGGCCTTTTTCGCCGCCTGGGCACTGCGAGCGGGCGACGCCGCCTTGCCCGACGGGCCCTCAGCCGCAGCGCGGGCCGCACGCGGCGCCACCACCACCGCCGGGGCCGGTGGGCGCACGACGACCGCGGGTGGGTTCGTGATCACCACGGCAGGCGCTGGCGGCCGTACGACCACCACCGCCGGGGCCGGTGGGCGAACAACCACCGCTGGTGCTGGCGCTGGCGCTGGTGCTGGTGCTGGCGTAGGTGGCCTTGGCGCAGGCGCAGGAGGCGTGGGTGTCGGAGCTGGAGCTGGTGTCGGCGCGGGCGCAGGCGGTGTGGGTGCCGGTGGTGTCGGCACGGGCACCGGAACCGGCGCGGGTGCAGGCGGCGGCGCCGGTGGTGTCGGCGCAGGTGGCGTCGGTGTGGGTGGGCGCGGTGCAGGCGCAGGTGCCGGAGGTGTCGGAGGTGTCGGCGCTGGTGGCGTTGGGGCCGCCGGTGTGGGCACCACCGGTGGCGCAGGCGGTGGTGGCACAGCAGGCCCTGCGGTCTTGAGCTGGATGTGCGTCGCGGCGATCTTCTCCACGCCACTGCGGTTGGCGGTGAGGGCCTGGCTGTCGATGCGTTTCCAGCCGTCGCTGGCGGCCATTTTTTGCAAGGTGGCGCTGGAGACGCGTTCGCTGCCCACCGCCTGTTCGATCTTCTCCAAGCCCTCACCGGTACCGGGTGCGTTCAACTCGGACGCCACTTTGAGCACCGTGGCCTGGTCCAGGGTTTCGCGCGCGTCGGCACGGCTGGCACTGGCCATGGAACCGATCGCGGCGGCGGTGAGCGTGGGCGAACTGGCAAAACGCTTGGAAGCCAGCAAGCTGGTGATGGTGCTGGCCGCCGAAGGGGTGGACACCCGGAGCAAAGCGTTCAGGTTGTCCGACAGCCCCAGCGCATTCACGCGTTCGCGCAGGGCCAGCGCGGTGCTGCGTTCGTCCACGCCCGACACTTCTTTCCAGGCGCCGGTGAAATCGTCGCGGAACGAGAGGTGGCGGCGGCGCACGAACCACAGCGTGGGCAGCCGGGCCAGGCGCTGCCATTCGGCGTCCGACGGATTGCCGGGGTCCAGGGTGCCCAGCGCGGGGCGTGGCACGCGCAGCTTCTGCAACAGCTCGAACGGTTTTTGCTGCGCCAGCAGGTTGGGTGCGGCGGGCTTGACCACGCGGGTGACGTTCTCCAACCGCGCCACCACCGCGCGCCATTCGTGTCGGGGCACGGGTGCGAGCACCATCACGGCGGTGGAGTCGAGATTGGCCGGTCCGGCCGTCAGATCGATGGCTTGCAAGGCCAGGGCTTCTTCCACCAGTGCCGGCAGTTCGTCTTCGGGCACGATGCTGAAATCCACATCGACCTCGGCCGGAAAATAGTTCTGCGTGAAGTCGAGTGCGTTGATCACGTTCGGCGGCAACGGCCCCACGCTGGGCAGCGCGGGAAAGTGGGCGCTGGCGGGAAACGCGCGCCCATTGCTCTGGTTCAGCACGTCTTGCAAATGCGCCTGGTATTGCATCAGGTGCGCCAGGCGCAGGGCGCGGGGCGCAAAACCCAGGCCGGGCAGATCGCCGCGGTCGGCACCGAGTTCGCGCCGCACCATGGCTTCGTCTATCCACACCACGGTGTTGTTCTGCAAGGCCACCATGGCCAGCGGCAAAACGTTGGACGACAAACCATGCACGGTGCTGGCAACGAACACCTCGCGCGCCACGCGCCCGCGCCGCGCGTCCAGCGCATCGGCCGCGCCGTCGTCCTGCCAGGGCACCAGCACCACCGCCGTGGCCTCGATCACGTCGCCATCTTCCACCGTGCGCTGCCCGGTGATGGAGGTGGGATAGGCCCCGATGGGATTGGCGGTGAATTCCACTGGGCGTAGGGCCAGCACAAACCGGCCGGTGCGGCTGCGCATGGCCGGCTGTGGAATGCGCGAGAGACCGAACTTGGCCGACAGTTGCTCGGCCACCGGTATGTTGGCCAGTTCCACGTCGATGCTGCGGGGCAGCAGCACCAGTTCACCGGCGGGCGTGACCCCGTGGCCGGGGCTCACGCGCAGCGTGTGCGGCTCACCGCCCTCTTCCACGAACAGGCCAGCGGCCACGCCACTGCCCGAGGCCTGGCCCAGATCGGCCTCTCGGGTGAGGAAATATTGCTGGTCGCGGATCAGATCGCGCGCGGCCAGAAAGCGGCCATCGAAGTAACGCGGGCGTTCGCGGCGGCTGTCTTCGATCAGAACACCGGCGGCGCGCAGGCGCGCCACCTGGTCGCCTGCAATCGGCTCACGGGCCGTTCCTTGGGTCAGGTTCATGCTGTTCTCCAGTGGTGTCGGGCGCTGGGCCTGTTCATAGGCCGCCCCAGCGGGCCATCAAGGCGTTGCCCGGCAGGAAGCGGCGGCTGTAGTTGTCGACCAGCACGGCGTCGCCCGCGCGGGTG
>NZ_JBFJMY010000060.1:0-14983 GCF_041633695.1 Hydrogenophaga sp. | reverse complement strand
TGTGTGTCATCGACGCCTCGGCCATGGCCGGTACCTTTGCGGCGCTGGCCTATGGTTTGCAGCACTTCCGTCCCGGCCTGCCCTGGGCCGGTGTGCTGGCCAACCGGGTGGCCGGTGAGCGCCACGCCGAGATGCTGCAAAAAGCGGTGCTGCCCGCGTCGGTGGGCGGGGTGGACGTCGACACCGCAGCAGATGGCGGATGGCTGGGTGCGGTGCTGCGCGACCCGGCCTTTGCGCTGCCCGAGCGCCACCTGGGTCTGACCGTGGCCGCCGAACTGCCCGATGCGCTGCAGCGGCTCGACGCCGCCGCCGATGCCTTGGCCGGTACGCCGTTGGGGCAGATGGATGGGCAGGCCTTGGCGCGTTGGCAGGTCGCTTTTGAGCCTGTGGCCGAAAGCGAGATGGCATCTGTGCCGAGCTTGCTGGCAGGCCGCACCGTGGCGGTGGCGCGGGACGCGGCCTTTTGTTTCATCTACCCGGCCAACCTCGACTGCTTGCAGGCACTCGGTGCGCGCCTGGTCTTTTTCTCGCCCTTGGCCGACGAAGCCGTTCCCGACTGCGATGCGGTGTGGCTGCCCGGCGGCTACCCCGAATTGCATGCGAAAACCCTGGCGCAGGCGCGGCGCACGCGCGACAGCCTGGCCGCGCATGTGGCCGCCGAGCGCCCGCTGTGGGCCGAATGCGGCGGCATGGTGGTGCTGTTCGACCGGCTGTACACCAGCGACGGCGAAGCGCACACCTTGTGGGGCCTGTTGCCGGGCACCGCACACATGCAGCCGCGCCTGGCCGGTTTGGGGCCGCAGCAACTGGCGCTGGCTGCAGGCACGCTGCGCGGCCATACTTTCCACTACTCGCGTTGCGAGACGGCGCTGACACCACTGCTTCACACCCTCTCGCCACTGGCTGGCCGCACCGGCGCGGGCGAGGCGCTGCTGCGGCAGGGCTCGGTGCTGGCCAGCTACTTCCATGCCTGGTTCCCGTCCTGCCCGGTCGCCGCGGCCAGTCTGTTTCTGTCTCAAGGAAGCACATGAACACCGATCTGAAACCCGGTCCGCAGCGCATCGTCTGCCTGACCGAAGAAACCACCGAGTGGTTGTACCTGTTGGGGCAAGAGAGCCGCATCGTCGGCATCTCGGGCTACACGGTGCGCCCGCGCCGGGCGCGGGAAGAGAAGCCCAAAGTCAGCGCCTTTCTGAGCGCCAAAATCGACAAGATCCTGGCCTTGCAACCCGATGCGGTGTTTGGCTTTTCCGATCTGCAGGCCGACATCGCCGCCGAGCTGATCCGCGCCGGGGTGCAGGTCACCGTGTTCAACCAGCGCAGCGTGGACGAAATTTTCACCATGCTGTACCAGGTCGCGGCCATGGTGGGCTGCGCCGATGAGGGACTTCGGTGGATCAAGGACGCGCGGGAGCGACTGGCCGGTATTCGCCAGGCGGTGCAGGCGCTGCAAGCCACCGGCAAACGGCGGCCGCGCGTGTTTTTTGAAGAGTGGGACGAACCGCACATCAGCGGCATCCGCTGGGTCTCCGAGCTGTTGGGTGTGGCGGGCGGTGACGACTGCTTTCCCGAACTGGCGACGCAGTCGCTGGGCAAGAACCGCATCATTGGCGATGGTTTGGAGATCGTGCGGCGCGATCCGGACATCGTCATCGGCTCCTGGTGTGGCAAAAAATTCCGGCCCGAGAAGGTGGCGGCACGCGAAGGCTGGCAGGACGTGGGTGCCGTGAAGAATGGGCAGTTGTTCGAGATCAAATCGGCCGACATTCTGCAACCCGGCCCGGCCGCGCTCACCGACGGCGTGGCGCAAATGCACCGCATCGTGGTGAACTGGATGGCCCAACATGGTTGAAGTGGCGCGCAGCGAATGCCTGCTCGGTGGGCAGCGCAGCGGCAAGTCCCGCCGGGCCGAAACCCTGGCGCAGCAGTGGCTGGAAGCATCACCCGACCACCGCGCCGTGATGATCGCCACCGGCCAGCCGTGGGACGAAGAAATGCGTTCGCGCATCGCGCGCCACCAGGCCGACCGTGCAGAGCGGATTCCGGGCATGCGCACGGTAGAAGAACCGCTGGCCCTGGCCGAGGCCGTGCAAAGGCTTGCCGCGCCCGACACGTTGGTGGTGGTGGATTGCCTCACGCTGTGGTTGACCAACTTGCTGATGCCACTCGAGGCCGCACAAGCGCGCGACGACGCGGCTGTGCTGGCCCAGGGCGAGGCCTTGTGCCGGGCCGTGGCGCAGGCCACCGGGCCGGTGGTGCTGGTGAGCAACGAGATCGGCCTGGGCGTGATCCCCATGGGGCGCGAGGTGCGCGCCTATGTGGATGCGCTGGGGCGTCTGAACCAGTCGGTGGCGGCGGCGTGCGAGCGCGTCACCTTGATGGTGGCGGGTCTGCCGCTGCGCTTGAAGGATTCCGTATGAGCTTCCCTATGGATACGTCCGCCCAATGGGCGCGGCTGTGTTGGGCCGGCCTGTGCGCCGCCTGGTTGCTGCTGTGGGCCGGTGCCTTGCACGCGGCCGGTGTGCAGGTGGTCGACGACCGTGGCGTCACCGTGGTGCTGCCGCGCTCGCCGCAGCGCATCGTCTCGCTGCTGCCCTCGCTCACGGAAACCGTGTGCGAACTTGGCCAGTGCCACCGCCTCGTGGGGGTCGATCGCTACTCGAATTTTCCGCAGGCGGTGCGCCGACTGCCGCAGACCGGCGGCGGCATCGACCCCAACATCGAAGCCATCGTGGCGCTTCGGCCCGAGGTCGTGCTCATGGCGACTTCTTCGCGTGGGGTGCAGCGGCTCGAAGCGCTGGGTCTCAAGGTGTTGGCGATGGAGCCCAAAAGCGCGGCCGACGCCCAGCGCGTCATGGGCAAGCTGGGTCGGTTGCTGGAAGTGCCCGACGCGCAACGCATCTGGCGCGCCATCGACGCCGGTGTGTCGGCGGCCGCGCAATCGCTGCCGGCGCGCCCGCGCGCTTTGCGGGTGTATTACGAGGTCAGCACCGGCGGCTATGCGGCGGGCACGCGGTCTTTTATTGGCGAGATCATGGCGCGCCTGGGGGTGCAGAACATCGTCACGCCCGATCTTGGCCCCTTTCCCCGCATCAACCCCGAATACGTGGTGCGCGCCAACCCCGATCTGATCATGATCGGTTCGCGCAACGTGCAGGGCATGGAGCAACGGCCCGGCTGGAGCGGCATACGCGCCTTGCGCGAGCAGCGCGTCTGCGTCTTCACCGCCGAAGAGTCCGACGTGCTGGTGCGCCCGGGCCCGCGCATGGCCGAAGCCGCGCGCCTGATGGCCCGCTGCATCGCGGACAAAGGCGCCCCATGAACAGCGCCGGTCGCAGTCTCTGGCTGGGCGGCGCCTTGTTGCTGGCCGCGTTCGCCCTGTTGTTGTTGGGCGCGGGCGTGGGCAGCACCGGCTTTGACAGCGTGCTGCACGCGCGCAGCGATGCGGTGGCCTGGCAGATCCTGTGGGATATCCGCTTGCCGCGCACGCTGGGCGCCTGGATGGCGGGCGGCCTGTTGGGGCTGGCCGGTGCGGTGGCCCAGGGTTTGTTTCGCAACCCGTTGGCCGATCCCTACCTGCTGGGCAGTGCCTCGGGCGCGGCGCTCGGTGTGGCGCTGGCGCTGGCCGCGTTCGGTGCTTCACCGTTTGCCTCGCAGTGGTTGCTGCGCCTGGGCCTGACCGGCGCGGCCTTTGCCGGTGCCGTGATCGGGGTGGTGCTCACCTTGGCGCTGGCCAAGGGCGTGCAGCACACGCTGCGCCTGTTGCTGGCGGGTGTGATCGTGGGCGTGGTGCTGGGTGCCATCCGCGATCTGGTCACCATCGCCGAGCCCGACACCTTGCAGGCCATGCAGGGTTTCATGCTGGGCAGCACCGGTTTTGTGGGCTGGGCCGCTTGTGGCGTGATGGCGGTGATGCTGCTGGCCTCGTTGCTGGTGGCCGCATCGCTGGGGCGTGTGCTCGACGGATTGGCCCTGGGTGAAGCCACCGCGCTCAGCCTGGGTCTGCCCCTGGTGGCGGTGCGCGCCACGCTGGTGGCGGTGTTGGCGCTGGCCACCGGTGCAGCCGTGGCACAAACCGGTTTGATCGCTTTTGTGGGCTTGGCGGCGCCGCACCTCGTGCGCTCTTTGGTGAAGACCACACATGGTCGCCTGGTGGTGCTGAGCGCCGGTATGGGTGGCCTCTTGTTGATGGGGGCCGATGTGATCGCACGCTGGGTGATCGCGCCGCAAGAATTGCCGGTGGGCGTGCTCACAGCCGTGCTCGGTGGCAGCTACCTGTTGTGGCTGATGCACCGCCGCCGCCGCCCGGGGAGCGTGTTGTGAGCGCCGCGCTGGAAGGCCGGGGTATTGCGCTCGCGCTGGGTGGCACGCCGGTTCTGCACGGCATTGACGTGGTCTTTGCGGCCGGGCGATGGACCAGTGTGGTCGGCCCCAATGGAGCGGGCAAGTCGACCTTGCTCAAGGCGCTGGCCGGGCTGCTGCCGCACAGCGGTGAAGTGCGCTTGCAAGAGCGCCCGCTGGCGCAATGGCCAGGCCGGGAGCGGGCACGCTGCCTGGCCTGGCTGGGCCAGGGCGAGCAGGGCGCCGACGACCTCAGCGTGTGGGATGTGGCGATGCTGGGGCGCTTGCCGCACCAGCCCTGGCTGGCCGCACCGTCCCAGGACGACCGTGCCGTTGTGGAGCATTCGCTGCGCGCGACCCAGGCCTGGGACTGGCGCGAACGCCCGCTGGGCGCGCTATCGGGCGGTGAACGCCAGCGCGTGCTGCTGGCGCGCCTGCTGGCGGTGCAGGCCGAGGTGTTGCTGATGGACGAACCCCTGGCCAATCTGGACCCACCGCACCAGGCCGACTGGCTGCTGCTGGTGCGCGAGCTGGTGGGCCAAGGCCGCACGGTGGTGAGTGTGCTGCACGAAATCGGCATGGCGCTGCACGCCGACCAGATGGTGGTGATGGCCGAGGGCCGGGTTCGGCACCAAGGTGCCTGCGACGATCCCGCCACCCACCAGGCACTCGAAAACGTTTTTGACCACCGCGTCGCCATCCATCCGCTGGGCGACCAGTGGGTGGCGCTGCCACGCTGATTTTCAAGCTTTGCTCAACCGGACCCCGACCATGCAAATCGAAACCCCACCCGTCGACAAACCCTATGACAAGCCCGAAGGCGAGCGGCGCGGCCTCGTCATCGTCAACACCGGCGACGGCAAGGGCAAGAGCACGGCGGCTTTTGGCCTGGCGCTGCGCGCCCACGGACGCGGTAAACCGGTCAAGATTTACCAGTTCATGAAAGTGCCTTCGGCCCGCTTCGGCGAGCACCGCATGTTCGAGCAGATCGGCATTCCGATCGAGGGGTTGGGCGACGGCTTCAGCTGGAAAAGCCAGGACCTGGAACATTCGGCGCAGCTTGCGCGCGACGGTTGGGAAAAAGCACGCGCCACCATCCTCGGCGGTGCGCATTTTCTGGTGGTGCTCGATGAAATCACCTACCCCTTGATCTACGGCTGGTTGCCGCTGGACGGCGTGTTGCAGACCCTGCGTGAACGGCCGTCCCATGTGCACGTGTGCCTCACGGGGCGGCGCTGCCCGCCCGAGATCGTGGAGCTGGCCGACACCGTGACCGAAATGACCAAGATCAAACACGCCTTCAATGCCGGCATTCCCGCGCAGCGGGGTATCGAAGATTGAGGGCACACCACACCATGACCCACACCGACATCGTGGTTTGCACCACCTGCCGCCCCACCGGCGCCTCGCGCGAACAAGCGGCCGACGGCCTGAACCTGTTTGAAGCCGTTCAAGACGCGCTGCTGAGCGCCGAGGGCGAATCGGACGCGCCCGTGGGCGTTCGGGTGCGCGGCCAGGCTTGCATGAGCGGCTGCAACCGCGCCTGCACGGTGGCGTTCCAGGCGGCGGGCAAGCAGACCTACTATTTCGGCGATCTGGTGGCCGACGCCGAGACGGCTGCCCACGTGGTGGCGTGCGCGCGCCTGCACCACAGCAGCCCCGACGGCACGCTGGACCGCAACGATCGGCCCGAGCGTCTGCGCAACGGTATTCTGGCCCGCCTGCCCGCGTCCGACACCGTTTTCGGGCGGGTGTGACGGTGCTGTTGGGCTCGCACCCTTTTCGCGGTTTGTGAACGTGTGGACGGCACTCTCTCAGGCTTTCTCCGAGGCGGTCACGCCCGGTCTGGCCGGGCCGTTGGCCGTGCTGCTCGCGTTGGCCGTGGACCGGATGTTCGGCGAACCCGCCGCGCGCTGGCACCCGGTGGTGTGGATGGGTGCTTACCTGGGCTGGGCGGGGCGGCGCATCGCACCTGGGGTGGACTCGCAACCAGCACCACCCTGGCCTGTGTTCTGGAGTGGTGCGTGCGCGTGGGTGGCGGGTGCTGCGCTGGTGCTGTTGCCCACGTTGGTGCTGGTCTGGATGACCACAGGTTGGGCCTGGTGGTGGCAGGCGCTGGTGCTGGGCTTGCTGCTCAAACCGCTGCTGGCCTGGCGCATGTTGTACGACGAAGTGGCCGCGGTGGAGACGGCGCTGGCGCTCTCGTTGCCCGCAGGGCGCGAGCGCCTGAGCCGGCTGGTGAGCCGCGATGTGGCGCCACTGGACGACACCCAGGTGCGCGAAAGCGCCATCGAAACCCTGGCCGAAAACCTCAACGATTCGGTGGTGGCGCCCCTGTTCTGGTTCGCGGTGGCCGGCTTGCCCGGGGCAGCGATTTACCGGTTTGCCAACACCGCCGATGCCATGTGGGGTTACCCGGGCGAGCGCCAGGGCCGCAACTGGGCCTGGGCCGGCAAATGGGCGGCGCGGGCCGACGATGTTTTGTCTTGGGTGCCCGCGCGTTTCACCGCGTTGCTGCTGGTGTTGCTGGGTGGCGTGAAGGCCCTGCGCAGTGTGCCCGGCGAGGCGAGACGCACGCCCTCGCCCAACAGCGGTTGGCCCATGGCGGCAATGGCGCTGGTGCTCGGCCTGCGCCTGGCCAAGCCGGGCGTGTATGTGTTGAACCAGCAGGGTCGGGCAGCGCAAGCGGCCGATACGGCGCGTGCACTGCGGTTCGCATCGCGCACGGTCTGGGCATTGGCCGGTTGGGCTGCGCTGCTGTCGTTGCCCGGCTTGTGGAGGGCGGCGCAGTGATGCATGCACACGGTGGCCCAGACGCGTTCGGTGTGCCGCGCTGGGATTTTTCAACCAACGCCAACGCTTGTGGCCCCTGCCCGGTGGCGCTGGCCGCCGTGCAAGCGGCCGATGCCCGCCGTTACCCTGACCCGGTCTACACCGATCTGCGTTCGGCGCTGGCGGCGTTCCACCACGTGGCGGTGGAGCGCATCGTGTTCGCGGCCAGCGCGAGCGAGTTCATCACGCGGCTGAGCGCCGCCGTGGCCTTGGCAGGCGGGCGCCGGGTGTGGTTGCCTGCGCTGGCGTATGGCGACTACGGCCGCGCGGCCCGAGCCTGGCATTTGCAGGCCGTTGCCACACCCGAAACCGCCGATTTGCTGTGGTTGTGCGAACCGGCCAGCCCCATGGGTGGCGCCGAGGCCTGGGCGCGCGAGGTGGCCGGGCAGGGCGGCGTGGTGGTGCTGGACCGGGCCTACGAACCTTTGCGTTTGTCCGGCGCATGCAGTCTGGGCGCCGACGCGCTGGATCGCGTGTGGCAACTGTGGTCGCCCAACAAGGCGTTGGGCATGACGGGCGTGCGCGGGGCTTACGCCATCGCACCGTTGCAAGGGCAGCCACTGGCGCAGACGCTGGCAGTCATGGCACCGTCCTGGCCCTTGGGCGCGCACGCGGTGGCCATGTTGACGGCATGGGTGCAAGCCGATGTGCGCCAATGGCTGGCGGACAGCCGCGAGCAGCTTGCCGTGTGGAAGCGTGCGCAGATCGCGCTGCTGGAGAACGCCGGGTGGCGCTGCCTGCCCAGCGACGCGAATTACTTCTGCGCCCGTGCGCCGCAGAATGTTGATGAGGTGCTGGACGTTGCGCGGTTGCGCGCAAAAGGCATCAAACTGCGCGAAACCACATCGCTGGGCTTGCCACAACATTGGCGCCTGAGCGTGCAGCCTCCCGACGCGCAAGCAGCGCTGAGCGCGGCCTTGACAACCCAACAGGAGAACAGCCCATGACGGCGGTTTGTGTGATGGTGCTCGGCACCACCAGCGGGGCGGGCAAAAGCTGGCTCACCACCGCGCTGTGCCGCCACTACGCGCGCCAGGGCCTCAAAGTGGTGCCGTTCAAGGCGCAGAACATGAGCAACAACGCAAGAGTTGTTGCCTCCACGCTCCACCGCGTGCGCGGGTCGCTGCCCCCTGAGGGGGCTGATTCTCCTGGGGGCGGCCCGGCGGAGAATCGTTTTTCTGGCCCCAGCGGTGCACTCGGCGAAATCGGTTCGGCCCAGTATTTCCAGGCGCAGGCCGCACGTGCCGAGCCCGAGGTGCGCATGAACCCCTTGCTGCTCAAGCCCGAGGCCGACACACGCAGCCAGGTGGTTTTGATGGGCGAGGTGAACAAAGCGCTGTCCGAGTTGCCGTGGCGCGGACGCAGCGAAAAGGTGTGGCCGCAGATCACCGCCGCGCTGGACGCGCTGCGCGAAGAGAACGATGTGGTGGTGATCGAAGGCGCGGGATCGCCTGCCGAGATCAACCTGCACGCCAGCGACATCGTCAACATGCGCATCGCCCGCCACGCGCAGGCGCGTTGCCTGCTGGTGACCGACATCGACCGGGGCGGCGCTTTCGCCCACCTGTACGGCACCTGGGCTTTGTTGCCCGAAGACGAGCGCGCGCTGATCCAAGGCTTTGTGCTCAACCGCTTTCGGGGCGATGCGGCCTTGCTCGCGCCGGGGCCGCAGATGCTGCAGGACTTGACCGGCGTGCCCACCGTGGCCACGCTGCCCATGTGGTGGCAACACGGTTTGCCGGAAGAAGACGGCGTGTTCGACGACCGGTCGCGCTCGCACGGGGAAGTCGCCAATACCATCGCCGTGATCGCCTATCCGCACCTGAGCAACCTGGACGAATTCCAGCCACTCAAGAACGTGCCGGGCGTGCGCCTGGTCTGGGCACGCACGCCGGCCGATTGCGCCGGGGCCGACTGGATCATCCTGCCCGGTTCCAAATCCACCAGCGCCGACCTGGCCTGGTTGCGCGTGCAGGGGCTGGACCGCGCCGTGGCCGCGCACGCGGCGCGGGGTGGTGCGGTGCTCGGCATTTGCGGTGGTTTGCAGATGCTGGGCGAAGCGTTGATCGACACCGAGGGCGTGGAGCCCATGGGCCTGGGCAACGCGCCGGGCCTGGGGTTGTTGCCGTTGGTGACCCGTTTTGAACCGCAAAAAACCGTTCGCCACGCGCAGAGCCAGTTTGGCTCGTTAACGGGTGCCTGGAGTGCGTTGTCGGGTGTGCCGGTGGCGGGCTACGAAATCCACCACGGGCAGACGGCCCAGCACCCGGCCATGGCCGCCGCCGGCGACGTGGCCCGTGAAGTGATTCCCGGGCTGGCCTGGCAGAACCCGGCGGGCAATGTGCTCGGCATTTACCTGCACGGCTTGTTTGAAGACCCACCGGTATTGCAAGCCCTTTTTGGCGCCAGCGTGCCCACACTGGAGACGGTGTTCGAGGGCCTTGCCGACTTCATCGGGCAACACTTTGAAGCCGGCGTGTTGCAACAACTGATCCAGCCCAATCTCATTCCCAATCCCAGCCCGGAGCCCTTATTGCCATGAGCTACACCATTCCCACCATCGAGAACCTCGCAGACACCGGTTTGTCGCAGCGCTTGCAGCACGCACTGGACAACAAGACCAAGCCGCTGGGTTCGCTGGGGCGGCTGGAGCAATTGGCCCAGCGCATAGGCCTGATCTTGAACAGCGAACAGCCGCAACTGCTGGCGCCCCAATTGGTGGTGTTCGCGGGCGACCACGGCCTGGCCGCGCGCGGCGTGTCCGCCTACCCCAGCGATGTGACCTGGCAGATGGTGGAGAATTTTCTGGCCGGTGGCGCGGCGGTGAGCGTGCTGGCACGCCAGCACGGCATCGGCCTCACGGTGGTGGATTGCGGTGTGCGGCACGACTTTGCTGAACGGCCGGGGCTGCTCATCCGCAAGATCGCGCACGGCACCGATGACGCGCTGGCAGGCCCGGCCATGAGCGAGGCCCAATGCAAGGCCGCCATGGCCAACGGTGAAGCGGTGGTGAAAGGCTTGCCGGGCAATACCTTGTTGTTGGGCGAAATGGGCATTGGCAACACCTCGGCGGCTTCGCTGTTGCTGGCGCGTCTGTCGGGCTTGTATGTGGCCGACTGCACCGGCGCCGGCACCGGGCTGGACGCCGAAGCCGTGCAGCGCAAGATCGGTATTCTTCGCCAGGTGTTGGCGTGCCACACCGACGCAAACCAACCCCTGGACGCACTGGCCGCGTTTGGCGGGTTCGAAATTGCCACCATGGTGGGTGCGGTGCTGCAGGCGGCGCTGGAGCGGCGCGTGATCGTGGTGGACGGGTTTATTGCCAGCGCTGCGGTGCTGGTGGCCAGCCGTTTGCAGCCCGCCGTGTTGCAGCGCTGCGTATTCGCCCACCGCTCGGGTGAACGTGGCCATGCCCTGATGCTGGCGCAGCTCAAGGCCGAACCGCTGCTGGATCTGGGCCTGCGCTTGGGCGAAGGCTCGGGCGCTGCGCTGGCCTGGCCGCTGCTGCTGTCGGCCTGCGCCATCCTGCGCGAGATGGCCAGTTTCGAGTCGGCCGGGGTGTCTCGGCAAGAGGCCCTGGTTGCGAGCGGAGAAGCCATCCCGCCGGACTTGCTGGATGGCCAGGCAAGCCCTTCGACAGGCCCAGGTCGAACGGCCTGAAGAGCGCGCCATGGCACAAGAACCCACCACCAAGAGCCGCCGAGGCGCCGCCCTTGGATCCGCTCAGGACGGGTCAGAGGCCGTGTCCCCGGGGGAAGGCGCGCAGCGGCGCAGGGGGGGGCCCGCGTTCATCCGCCACTACCTGCTGGCCTTGCAGTTCTTCACGCGCATTCCCGTCACCGGGCGGCTGGCGAATTGGGTGGGTTTCAGTCCCGCCTTGTTGCGCGCCAGCGCTGCGCATTTTCCGGGTGTGGGCTGGCTGGTGGGCGCCCTGACGGCGGGGCTGTTGTTGGGCTTGTTGTGGTTGTTGCCCGCCCAGAGCGCATCGGCCTGGGTGGCGGCGGTGCTCAGCACCGTGTTCGGGGTCTTGCTCACCGGCGCTTTTCACGAAGACGGCCTGGCCGATCTGGCCGACGGCCTGGGTGGCAGCCTGGAACGTGAGCGGGCACTCGACATCATGAAAGACTCCCGCATCGGCAGCTACGGTGCGCTGGCGCTGGGCTTGGCGGTGTTGCTCAAGTGCGCGCTGCTGGCCTTGCTGGTGCAGGTGGATGCGCAACTGGCCGCCGCCGCGCTGTTTGCGGCCCACGTCGTCTCGCGTGGCATGCCGCTGTTCATCATCCGCGCGCTGCCGCATGTGGGCGATACCGCCTTGTCCAAGTCCAAACCGCTGGCCGAGCAGATCGCTGGCGCGGCCTTGGTGGCGGGCTTGTGCTGGGTGGCGCTGGCGCTGGCCTTGGTTGGATGGTGCTTGCCCGGCGCACCGTGGCCGCAGGCGGTGCTGGGCGCGCTGCTCGGTCTGCTCTGGATGTGGCGCTTGTTGCGCCGCCGCTTGCAGGGTTTTACCGGCGACGGTCTGGGCGCGACGCAGCAGGTGTGTGAAGTGTTGTTCTACCTGGCGCTGGTGGTGTCGTTGCCCGCCACGGTGGCTTGAGGGCAGGGCGGTGGCCGGTTTGAAACTCTGGCTGGTGCGCCACGCACCGGTGTTGCTGCCCGCCGGGCTTTGTTATGGCGCCAGCGACGTGGACGCCGACCAGGCCTTGAGTCAGCAGACCGCGCAAGCCCTCGCGGCTTTGTTGCCCGCCGGCTTGCCGGTGTGGGTTTCGGGCCTGGCGCGGGCACAACTGCTGGCGCGCCAGTTGCAGACGCTGCGGCCCGATCTACCGCCGCCGCAAACGGACACACGCCTGAACGAGATGGATTTTGGCTGCTGGGAGCAACAGGCCTGGGATGCGATCCCACGCCCCGCCTTCGACGCCTGGATGGCCGACTTTGCGCACCACCGTTTCGGTGGCACCGAGAGCACCCAGATGGTGGTCGAACGCGTGGCCGCAGCGCTGGGCGATCTGCGCACCGCGTTGGCCCAAAGTGCGGCGCAGCCCGAGGCGGTGTGGATCAGCCACGCCGGTGTGATCCGTGCCGCGCAATTTGTGGCGGCGCATGGCGCTTCGCGGTTGCGCGGTGTTGAGCAATGGCCGAAAGAGGCGCCCCTGCCGGGCGGCTGGATGACGCTGGAACTGACGTAAGACGGGGGCGGGAGTCTTGGTCCTTCAGGCCACGGTCTTGGGTTTGAAATCGCAGCAGGCCGATACCGCGCACTCGGGGCACTTGGGTTTGCGCGCCTGGCACACGTAGCGCCCGTGCAGGATCAACCAGTGGTGCGCGTTCACCAGGTAGACGGGTGGAATGCGTTTCAGCAGCTTTTTCTCCACCTCCAGCGGCGTTTTGCCCTTGGCCAGACCGGTGCGGTTGCCCAGCCGGAACAGGTGGGTGTCCACCGCCATGGTGGGTTCGCCGAACGCCACGTTCAACACCACGTTGGCCGTTTTCCGGCCCACGCCGGGCAGGGCCTCCAGCGCTTCCCGGTTGTGTGGCACCTCGCCTCCGTGCCGATCCACCAGCATGCGGCAGGCTTCCATCAAATGGCGGGCCTTGCTGCGGTACAGGCCAATGGTCTTGATGTAACTCTCCAGCCCTTCCAGTCCCAGGTCCAATATCTGCTGCGGCGTGTTGGCCACCGGAAACAGCAGGCGCGTGGCCTTGTTCACGCCCACATCGGTGGCCTGGGCCGACAGCAGCACCGCCGCCAGCAGCTCGAAGTGGCTGCTGTATTCCAGCTCGGTGCGGGGATTCGGGTTGGCCGCCTGCAGGGTGGCAAAAAAGGTCTCGATCTGGTCGCGGTTCATGCCCGGCAGTGTAGAGGCAAGCGGGCTTGGGGTTCGCGCCGCCTGGTGGCGATACCATATTGACTTCCCAGCCGTTCCTTGATTGCCGCACCATGCCCATTTCTTTCGCCGACCGCCTCAACAACGTCGAAACTTCCGCGATCCGGGAGCTGTTCAAACTGCTGGGCAAACCCGGCATCATCAGCTTTGCGGGGGGCTTTCCGGACAGCGCCATGTTCGATGTGGACGGCATCCGCGAAGCGGTCAATACCGCCTTGAGCGAAGAGCCGGGCGGCGCACTGCAATATGGGGCGACCGAAGGCTACCAACCGCTGCGCGAACAGATCGCCAGTTTCATGCACGGCAAAGGCGTGAAAGACCTCAGCCCCGAGCAGCTCATCGTCACCACCGGTAGCCAGCAAGGCCTGGACTTGCTGGGCAAAACGCTCATCTCCCCCGGCGACAAAGTCATCGTCGAAGGCCCGACCTTTCTGGCCACCATCCAGTGCTTCCGTCTGTACGGGGCGCAACTCATCAGCGCGCCGGTCGATGGCAACGGCGTGAAGACCGATGAACTGGAGCAGCTCATGGCCGAGCACAAGCCCAAATTCGTCTACCTCATCCCCACCTTTGGCAACCCGAGTGGCGCGCTGCTCAACCTGGAGCGCCGCAAAGCCGTGCTGGCGATGGCGGTGAAGCACCAGACCCTGATCGTGGAAGACGACCCGTATGGCGACCTGTACTTTGGCGAAGCACCGCCACCCAGCTTGCTGGCCCTGAGCGCCAGCGTGCCCGGTAGCCGCGAGCTGCTGGTGCACTGCGGTAGCCTGAGCAAGGTCTTGAGCCCCGGCCTGCGCGTGGGCTGGATGGTCGGCCCCGCCGAACTGCTGAGCCGCGCCACCATGTGCAAACAGTTCAGCGACGCCCACACCAGCACCTTCGCCCAGGCCACCGCCGCGCAATACCTCAAAGCTGGCCGCATGCCCGCCACCCTGGCCAAGGTGCGCGCCGTCTACGCCGAACGCGCCGCCACCATGGGCCGCGCCTTGAAGCGCGAGCTGGGCGACGCCATCGACTTCGTGCCCCCACAAGGTGGCCTGTTCGTCTGGGCACGCCTCACCGGTGCCGGCGGCAAGGTCGGCGATGGCGCCACCTTTGCCCAACGCGCGATCGAAAAAGGCGTGGCCTTCGTGCCCGGAGCGCCGTTCTACGCCGCGAATCCCGACCTGTCCACGCTGCGCCTGAGTTTCGCCACGGCGGGCTTGGAGAAGATTGAAGAGGGCGTGGGGCGGTTGGGGGAGGCGATTTAATACGTTCAAGACTCGTCGTGGCGGCTTCAGCTGGGGTCTGAATCAGCGGTGACATTGAACCCTCTGGATGCACATGAAAGCGATTTACTCTCTGAACCTGCGCCCAGAGGTCTTAGTACCTGTTCAAGTGCAAACGGATTCTCTGATCGTTGACGGAGCGGTGTGTTCCTGGTCGGTCGATGAAGCCGGCAACTTGGCTTCCGTTGAAGTTGAGTTTCAGGGCCTGCCGATAACCTATACGGACGATGGTCGCATCATGCCCACAACCCCGTCACTTCAAGAGCAGGCTTACAGGGTCGCTAACTTTCTTGCGAACCAGATCTACTTTCAGACCGCCATAGACGCCATCGATCCAAATCAAATAGTGCTTGGTTCTCCAGCTGTTTTCCCGGAAAGTCTGGAAGAGCAAGCCACGTTTGCGCGAACGCCAAGACGCGTTTGGAAAACTATTTCAGGAGGTTGGTCAATTCAGGCGAAATTTGACCCAGCCTGGTACGCCTGCAGGTACGCCGATTCCATTGCGTATGGTTACTTTTCCGATGCCATGCGAGCAACTGGGGTATTTCAGAAGTACGAGCTGTTGTTCAAAGTCATCGAGTACTTTTTCCCTCAAAGTGGATCTGGTCTTGATGCAGCGGTTTCTGCACATGCAGCTGCCCATGACTCGATATTTGT
>NZ_JBFJMY010000059.1:0-14990 GCF_041633695.1 Hydrogenophaga sp. | reverse complement strand
TCACCGTGACCGACCGGGGCGAAGTGCTGGGGATGGACCTGGTCTTTCTTTCGCGCGACCCGATGGACCACCATCAAATCGTTCTGGTCACCGGCAAACCCGAGAACATCCCGGCCAATCCCTTTCACCCGCAATTCGGCAGCGTGATCAACCAGATCTCCTTCCGCGTCGGTTCGCTGGACGGCTTGCGCGATCTGCTGACCCGCTTCGAGGCCGAGAACGTGCAGAGCATTCTGGTGGGCAACCACGGGATTTCCTGGAGCATCTATTGCCACGACCCCGATGGCAACAACCTGGAATTTTTTGTCGACACCGACTGGTACTTCCCCCAGCCATTTCTGATCCCGCTGGATCTCAAGCAGTCGAACGAAGAGATTCTGCGGGTCACCGAACAAATGAGCCGCGAGCAACCGGGGTTCGAACCCTACGCCGACTGGCGCAAACGCTTCGCCGCCAAGATGCGCCGCTTCAAACCCGGCGTTTGATCCATGGATACACTGCGGCTGTTCACAACAGCAGCGGTGTTCCCACCCCGACCGGCATCGGCCGCTTTGCCACTCCGGTGTGCAAACCCTCCTGAGCCCTACCCACGTTCCAAACCATGCAACTCACCCTCGCCTACTGCCCCGTCGCCTGCTCGCTGGTGCCTTACATCCTGCTCACCGAGGCGGGCGCCGCCTTCGACACCTTGGACGTGAACCTGGGCAAAGACGAAAACCTGGGCCCCGCCTACCTGAAGATCAATCCCAAAGGCAAGGTCCCGGCGCTCATCATCGACGGCGAAGTGCTGACGGAAAACCTGGCCATCCAGTCCTGGATCGCCAGCCAGTTCCCACAGGCCAAGCTGATGCCCACAGAACCCCTGGCCTATGCACGCGCGCTCTCGGTCATGGCCTGGTGCGCCGCCGGCATACACCCCAAGCTCACGCAGCAGGCCCGACCAGCGCGTTACTGCGACCTGCCCGACAGCGCCGACAACGTGCGGGCACACGGCTCGCATTCGATGCTAGAACTGTTCGCCATCGCTGAAGAGATGCTGCAGGGGCGCGAGTGGTTCTTCGAGCACTTCACCTGCGCCGATGCCTACTTCTATTGGTGCTTCCGCCGAGGCTCCATGTTCAAGGTCGATGTCTCGGGCTTCAAGAACTGCCTGGCCCACCTGCAGCGCATGGAACAGCGGGCCAGCGTGCAAGCACTGCTGGCCCACGAGAAGCGCGTCACAGAAGCTTTCGCGAAAGCAGCCTGAGAGGCAACCTCTGGCTGCGTGTGGCGCAGCCAAGCCGCAGCCCACCAACGGAAGCACATCAAGGCAAGTGACGTTCACAAACCGCATAGCCCACCGTTGGAGAACCCATCGACGGTGGGCTATGGCACTTCACAGGCGCAGCGCATGGCGAAAGCCAACTGCTGCATTTGCAGCGCTCGGCCGCGGTGGTGGAAGTCAATGCAATGACCCGTCTGGGCCCACATCTCTGCATCGACCAAGGGGGATTGTGCCAATGCGCGGGCGAATCCATCCACTTCAGCTTGGCTCATGATCCACAAGGGATCCAACGCCGCCTGCCGGTAGTGAACCGGTACCTTGATGGCACCCAAGGTCTCTTGGGCGTTGTCTGCCCAAGTGCTCACGATATCGACCAACTCGACCTTGGGCGCGGGCGCATCGGCGATTTGGCTCGCGACCACCATCGCGGGGTCGAAGGTCCCTGCAGGACCGAACATCATTTGCGCCTTGACGGGCGGCGGCATTTCAACGGTAGGAGTGTCGGGCAGGCTTTCCCACATCGGTTTGTGCTCGGGAGGCGTGCGCAGGCAAACACCAGACAGCGCGATTCCCAGCAAGGGGAAATCTGTGGACGCCTTGTTCGCCACGATGGCGGCCATGCTGGCCACAATGGCCGCGCCTATGGAGTGACCAATGAGAAAAATGCCCCGTGTCCCTGGGCCATAACGCCGCCAGCAGTCGTCCAGCGCCTCGACCAAGTATTGCGCTTGCCCACGCACCGTTGTTCGCTCAGCCGACAGACCAGGGCTACCCAAATACCCCGGGCGGTCCAGGGCCACGATGGGAATGCCGTTCACGGCGGCACGGTCCAGCAGCGAGGCGCCTGGCACATCGAAGTAGCGCGACGTATAGGTCCCGCCATGCAGAGCGACCACCAATGGCAACGGTGTCTGGTCATTGCGACGGTCAGGAAGTCGTACCTGTCCACTCAGGTTGGCCGCAACAAAATCGCCTGTGTCGTATGGATGTGTAGATGCATTCATAACTTGTCTCCTTCTTTGGGGTTTACCTTGAACAAAAAAACGAATGGAGTCGCATGCGGGCTTGCGCACGGCAGTTCCCTCGTTGAGAGTCCTTTGCCGCACCGGCAAAGCGACAAACATCTCACACAAGCCTGCCGGGTCGTGACCATCGCACCGATCTAAAGGGGATACTGCCGCTGGTTCTGGCTCACCGTGACCAAGTTGAGGTCGGTGAACATGTCGATCGCCCAGCGGCCAAAGCGTGCCCAGCCACTGTCCTTCACGCCGCCAAAGGGAATCTGAGGCTCGCCGCCCATGGTCGGCCCGTTGACATTGACCATACCGGCCTGGATCTTTCCACCGAAGGTCACGGCTTTCCAGACATCGGCACTCATGATCGAAGCGGACAGCCCGAACGCGGTGCCATTGGCTTTGTCCGCGGCCTCCTGTTCGCTGTCGAAGGGCTCGACCAGCACCACCGGGCCGAACACTTCTTCGCAATGGATCGGCGCATCGGTCGGTACGTCGACCAACACGGTCGGGGCAAAGCATCGGCCTTCGCAGTGGCCGCCAGCCAGCACGCGTGCGCCCTTGGCCACGGCATCGGCAATGCCCTTCTTCACGTTGAGCACCGCCTGATCGTTGATGAGCGGCCCGATCTTGTTCTTCGGGTCCGACGGATCGCCCGGCTGAATGGCTTTGGCGCGGGCCACGAAGCGCTCAAGAAACGCATCGAACAAAGGCCGCTCGACCAGGATCTTGCGCGTGTTCATGCAGATCTGACCTTGATGAAAGAACGCCGCGAAGATGGCCGTGTTCACCGAATAATCGAGATCCGCGTCCTTGAACACGATCATCGGGTTGTAACCACCGAGTTCGAGCGCAATGCGCTTCAAGTGCTTGCCTGCGCGTGCGGCCAACACCGACCCGGTGGCCGACGAGCCGGTGAAGTTGTAGGCACGCACCTTGCGGCTTTCGAACAGCTCGTCCGCAATCGGCGCCACCTGTCCGGGTGCATGCGTGATGACGTTGAGAACACCGGGTGGAAATCCCGCCTCGGTCATGATCTCGCCCATCAACAGGCCCGCACACACGGGTGCGTCCTCCGAGGGTTTGAGCACAACGGTATTGCCGCACGCCAGCGGTGCGACGATGGTGCGAAAGCCCAGCGCGAGCGAACCGTTCCAGGGCGAGATGCCACCGATCACACCGAGCGGTTTGCGCAATGCCATCGCGAACACGCCCGGCGTGTCCGAGGCCACGATCTCACCGCCTGGCAGGTAGGGAAAGCCGGCGGCTTGCCGCAGCAGGCCGACGGCCCATTGCACTTGAAAGCGTGAAAAGGGTGCGGCAGAACCGGTTTCCTGCGCCAGGGTCAATACGATTTCATCGGTGCGGCGCTCCAGGATGTCGGCCGCTTTCAGAAAGAGCGCCTGGCGCGCGCGCGCGCCCATGGCGGCCCAAGCGGGAAAAGCCTGGTCGGCCGCATCGATTGCGCGTTGCGCATCGGCCGCACCCGAAGCAGGTATCTCCGCGAAAACCTCGCCGTTGTAGGGATTCATGTCGGCGTAGGTGCGGCCACCTTCGGCCTCGACCCATTCGCCGGCAATCAGTTGGCGGTATCGCTTCGTCGGGTTTGTTGTTGTGGCTGTCATGGCTTCGTTTCGAATGATTCAGGATGGATGGAGTGAGCGTTCGAACATCTCGGCGTAGTCGGATATGGACGGGTGGAAAGGCGCAAAGAGGTTGAAATGGCTGGCGTTCGCCGACCGCGCCAGCGCATCCACATCCGTGGCGACGTAGCCCAGTTCGGCCAAAGTGGCAGGCAGACCCAGATCGCGCATCAGCGTTGCCACGCCTTGCGACAGCGGCATGTCTGCGGCAAGCCCCAAAGCGCTCGCCAGAACGCCTAGGCGGTCGGGCGCGTGGACTTGGGTGGCATCCAGCGTGGCCACGAGTCCGATACCGCTGAGAATGCCGTGCGCAAATCCCTGATCGCTGCACGACAAGGCCACCGCATGCGCCGGGCCAAGGCCCATACCGATCGACACGCCGCCCGCAAAGGCAGCCAGCATCATCTCGGCACGGGCTTCACTGTCGTTACCATCGGCGACGGCTCGGCGAATGTATTGCGCAACACGCGATACGCCATCGAGCGCGATCGCATCGCCCAGCGGCAGGTGCTTCCTGGACAGGTAGCCTTCGATGCAATGGCTCAGCGCATCGATGCCGGTGGCCGCTGTCAGCTTGCGTGGCAGGCTGTGTGTAAGCAGAGGATCCAGGATCACCACCCTGGGCACCAGATGGCGCGAATGCATGCCGACTGCGGCGGAGGCCGCGTCCGGATGGATGCCGGCCGATGGCGAGGCTTCGCTGCCGGTGCCTGCGGTTGTGGGGATGGCGATCAGTGGCGCCGCTGCAGCGTGCACGGCGTTGGGAATGCCCACGTAGTCGGCCACGCGGCCCGGGTTCGTCGCCAGCAAGGCGATGAGCTTTGCGGTGTCGATCACCGAACCGCCGCCCAGCGCCACGACGCCGTCGCAGCGCTCCTGCGAATAAAACGCCGAGCCCGCGTCGACATCTGAGTACAGAGGGTTCTCGGTGACCCCGTCAAAAACCGGCATCGAAGCGGCATCCCCACAAGCCGACACCGTTTTGGCGGCGATCCCCGCCGCGACCACACCTTTGTCGGTCACGAGCAGCGGTCGCTTCACGCCCAGCACCGCCAGCTCCTGTGCCAGCGACGAGAGTGCCCCGTCCGCGAACAAGGTGCGTGGCAGCTGCAGGACCGCAACCAGAGGGATAGGCGCTCTCATCCTTGCCCCCTGGTTCAGCGCTTCACGGCATTGACGCGTGCCCGCAGGTCGTCATAGAACTTGCGCGCTGGCAGCCCCTTGGCCTGCACCGCCTCAATGGTCTGTTCCACCACCGGCTTCAGCGGCGCCCGGAATGCCTGCACCTCGTCGGCGTTCGGCACGATGATCTCCACCTTCTTGTCGACCAGGTAGCGGCGACCCGCTGCTTCGGCTTCGTCGAATTTACCGCCCATGCGGCGCGCCGCTTCCACGCCCATGCTGTCGTCGATCAGCTTGCGCAAGTCCGCAGGCAAGGACTCGTATTTCTTTTCGTTCATCGCCAGCCCCAGGGTGACGGCGCTGAAGTTGAGTTCCGTCACCGACGTGACCGCACTGCCCATCTGAAACGCTTGCCCGGCTTCGTAGTTGAAGACCATGCCTTTCACGGTGCCCTTCTCCAGCGCGTCGGCCAGCTCCACCGGCGACACCGCAGCAGGCGAAGCGCCCAGCGCCTCGATCATCTTGGCAGCCAATGGCCCGTTGTGCCGCAGGCGCATGCCCTTCATGTCGGCGGGCTGGTGAACACTGGCCTTGTTGAACATCAGGCTCAGGTTGGGCTGTGCAACCACCATCAGCAACTTGGTGCCTTCGTACTCCTTGTCCAACTGGCTGGCCAGGCCGGTCACGAGGGCAGAGGCCTCGGCGGAGCTCACCGGCTTTTGCAACATGCCGCCCGCTTCGGGGTTGAACACATAGGGGAGTTGGGCCAACTCCGTCAGAGGAAACCGCCCCGGTGTGGCGCCGTGCAAGAAGTAAGCAATATCGGCAACGCCCGTTCTGGCCAGATCGTACTGGCGCGTGATCGGTCCCATCTGGCTCGCGGGATAAACCGTGATCTTCAACCTGCCGTTGGACTTCTTGTCCATGTCATCGGCCCAACGCAGCAGCTCCTGGTGGATCGTATGGCTGGTCGGCACGTAGTGCGACACCTTGAGCTCCACTGCCTGCGCGAAGGCGGTGCTGCCACTCGAAAGGGCGATGGCCGCACCGGCCGCCAGCAGCGCTCTTCTCGCGATCAACGCGCCGCCGGGTTGAAGACGCTGGGTCCGAAGGGTGGTTTTTTTCATGTGTATGTCTCTTGGTTGGGGGAAAAATGAGCGATCAATGCGGCTTCTGCCCTGACATCTTTTGGCGCCTGGGGCGCGATGTTCTGGCCCGATCGTAGGTACGACATTGCTATGCAGGAAGATGATGATTTGCCGAGGATGATGCAAAAATCTCATCACCCCAAAGCCTGAGGTGACCACCTGCAAGGCGCTGAACCAGGCGGCCGCACGTGGTTCCAAAGGGGGTGAGCGCAACACTTGGGCCGGGCCCGATCGGCTCATTCGTCCGTGACATCTCCACAGGTGGCGAAGCCAGACAGCCATCCAGGAAATGCCACATGGCGCGACCCGGACGCGACCCTGGACGCCATCGGCGGCGTGCACCCGGGGGTCAAGGCCCCGCTCAAGGACGGTTACCGCAGCCTTCTACATCGGCCCGGTGGTGGAAGTGGGTTTCAGACTTCCACCGACTGGAGGTAAGCCACGCTCGCCCGCCGAAACATGTCGGCCAGGTACTCCGCCGCCGGGGTCAGGGGCAATGCGGCGCGGCGGACGATCACGACGCGCGGGGCGGGCAGTTTTTCCTTGACGTCGATCACCTGCAGTGCGCTGCGGGTCAACGGGAACTCGTGGTACTGGCGCAGCGAGATCGCCAGCACGTCGGACGACATCACCATCATCAGCATGCTCAGCATCGATTCGGCCTGCGCCACCACACGCGGAGCCGGCAGCTGGAGCCGGGCAAACACCTCGGCAAACTTCTCCTCGGCGTTGTCGGTCGCCGCCGTGGTGATCCAGCGTGCTTCGGTGAGCTCGGCCAGGGAGCGGGCGTGGGCCAGCGGATGGCCATGGCGGGCGTAGACGGCCCGCGTGTTGTCGAACAAGTGCTCCAGCACAAACTCGCGCGAAAGGCCGGCGTCGGGCGCCGGGCCAATGAAAAAGTCCACGCTTCCGTCCCGCAACCGCGCTTCCACCGCCGGGAAAGAGGCTTCGATCACACGCAGCCGAACGCCGGGAAAACGCGCCTCGAACAAGGGCAGCGCCATCGGCAGCAGAACCAAGTGCGCCACGATCGACAAGCACACCACGACCTCGCCCTGGTCGCTGCCCAGGAACTGAGCGACCTCTTCCTTCGCGCGGCGCGACTCGCTGGCAATGACCTTGGCCCGCCGCAAAAACAGCTCGCCCACGGGCGTCGGTGTCATGCCATGCGAACGGCGCTCGAACAGCGGCGCTCCCAACTCACGCTCCAGCTCGCCGATGTTGTGGGTCAGCGCGGGTTGGGACATGCCCAGTTCCCGTGCTGCGGAGCGCAAGCTGCCTTTTTCAGCCACACACAGCGCGGCCCGAAGCTGGTTGAGTTTCATGGCGATAACTTTATTCGATCTCCAAAACACTTTTGACATCTTTTTCTTTTCATCGTGCCTTCCTAGACTGGCGGCCAACGCGGCACATCTGCCCCCATAGCGGAGACATGTACATGACCTACCCCAGGCCCCCGAAGATGAAACTCATTGCCCTGGAAGAGCACTTTCTGGACGCCCAGGTGGCGGCCATGCTGGACGAGGTGGACCAGGCCTTGCTGTCACCCACCCGGGTACCCGGTCTCGACGAATTGGGCGATGCCCGCATCCAGGCCATGGACGAGGCCGGCATTGCGGTGCAAGTGCTTTCGCACACCAAGCCGGGCGTGCAAGAGATTGACGACGTGAAGCTGGCGACCTCGCTGGCGGCGTCTGCCAACGACCGCTTGGCCGAGGCCGTGGCGGCACACCCCACGCGCTTCGCCGGTTTCGCCACACTGGCAACGGCGGCTCCCGAAGCCGCCGCCCGGGAGCTTGAGCGCACCGTGACCGAGTACAGCTTCAAGGGCGCCATGATCAACGGACACACCAAAGGGGAGTACCTGGACAACCCCCGTTTCTGGCCCATATTTGAAACCGCTCAGGCCCTGGATGTACCGATTTACCTGCACCCGGCCAACCCGCATCCGGCTGTGCTGGAGGCCTACTACAAGGACTATCCGGTCCTTGGCTACGCGCCTTGGGGCTACGCGGTAGAAACCGGCACCCATGTGCTGCGTCTGATTCTGAGTGGCGTGTTTGACCGCTTCCCCAACCTGAAGATGGTGATCGGCCACATGGGCGAGTTGTTGCCATTCGCGCTGTGGCGCGCCGACGGGCGGCTCACGCCCAAATACCCACACCTCAAGAAGTCGGTTCGCCAAACCTTCATGGACCACTTCAGCCTCACCACCGCAGGCGTTTTTTCCACGCCGGAGCTGATGTGCACCGCCAGCGTGGTGGGCTTTGACAACATGCTCTTTTCTGTGGACTACCCGTTCGAGTCCAACTTCGAGGCCGTGCGCTGGTTCGAGTCGCTGCCGATTGCCGACAGCGACCGAGCCAAGCTTGCCCACCTCAACGCAGAACGCCTGCTGAAACTTTGACAACGACAACCGGAGACAACACCATGAAAAAATCCATGCTCAAGCTGATCACCATCGCACTCGCAGGCAGTGCACTGGCCACCGGAGTTCTGGCGCAAACGCCCGCCACCTTCCCCTCCAAACTGGTCAAGCTGGTCGTCCCGTTCACGCCCAACAGCGGCAGCGACATCATCGCCCGCATCATCGGACCCAAGCTGTCGGCACGCTGGGGCCAGCCCGTGGTGGTTGAAAACAAGCCGGGCGTGAGTGGCAACCTGGGCGCACAGGCAGTCGCCAACGCCACCCCAGACGGCCACACGCTGCTGATGGCGATCAATACCTTCACCATGACGCCCGCCATCTACAAATCGCCGGGCTTCAACCCGGTGAGCGACTTCGCGCCGATCACCCAATTGGCCGAAGCCGGTTTTGCGTTCGTGGTCAGCCCCGACGTGCCTGCCAAAGACATGAAATCCCTGATCGACTTGGCCAAGAAAAACGGCGGCAAGCTCAACTACGCATCGCCCGGCAACGGCACACCCCACCACCTGGCCATGGAGTTGTTCAAGTCTGGGCGCCAACTGGACATCTTTCACGTGCCCTACAAAGGGATCCAGGGCGCACTGAGCGACCTCATGGGCGGCCGGGTACAAATGATGTTTGCCACGGTGCATTCGACACGCCCACTGGAACAAGGCGGGAGGGTGCGTTTCCTTGCCGTGACGGGTGACAAACGCAACCCGCTTGCGCCCGACGTTCCCACGTTCAAGGAACAGGGCATCCAAGACATGGAAGGCGTCGACGCCTGGTTCGCCGTCTTGGCCCCAGCAGGCACGCCGTCCGACATCGTCGCCCGCCTCAACCGCGACTTCGTCGAGGTGATGAACAGCGCCGAACTCAAAGCCGAGCTCGCCCAACAAGGCCTCACGGTGAAAACATCCACCCCAGAGCAGCTTTCCAACACCATCAAGAGCGACCTCGCGCGCTGGAAGAAGGTCGTGGTGGACGCCGGCATCACCGCCGATTGATGGCTGGCATCTAAAGACGCTGTGGGCCAGGTGGCTCAGGCAGCGTCTTTAGATCCGCGGTGCAATCCATCCAGGTAAAGCAGCCCGAAGCTGGCTATGCCATCTCCGCCTTTCCATTGAGCAGGGCACGACTGTGCCCTGCTCCGCAGGATTTAGAGCAGTACGCGGCGGAAGTCGCCGAGGATCTGGCCCAGGTAGGCGTTGAAGCGGGCCGCAGCGGCGCCGTCGATCACGCGGTGGTCCCAGGTCAGGCTCAAAGGCAGCATCAGGCGTGGCACGAATTCCTTGCCGTTCCACACCGGTTCCATGTTGCTCTTGCACACGCCCAGAATCGCCACTTCGGGCGCGTTGATGATGGGCGTGAAGTAGCGCCCGCCAATACCGCCCAGGCTGGAGATGGTGAAGGTCGCACCGCTCATTTCAACCGGGCTGAGTTTGCCTTCGCGCGCCTTCTTGGCCAGTTCGCCCATTTCCTGACTGATCTGGAAGATGCCTTTTTTGTCGGCGTCTTTGATCACCGGGACCATCAGGCCGTTGGGCGTGTCGGCGGCAAAGCCGATGTGCCAGAACTGCTTGTAGACCAGGGCATCACCGTCCAGCGAGCTGTTGAACTCGGGAAATTTCTTGAGCGCGGACACGCAGGCTTTGATCAGAAAGGCCAGCATGGTGACTTTTACACCGCTCTTCTCGTTCTCCTTGTTGGTGGAGACGCGGAAGGCTTCGAGTTCGGTGATGTCGGCGTCGTCAAAGTTGGTGACGGCCGGGATCATGATCGCGTTGCGCAGCAGGTTGGCGCCGCTGATCTTCTTGATGCGGCCCATCTCCTTGCGCTCGATGGGGCCGAACTTGGCAAAGTCGACCTTGGGCCAGGGGATCAGGCCCAGACCGGCACCGTCGCCACCACCGGCCGGCGCTTTGGCGGCCTGGGCTTTGGTTTGCACAGCGCCGCTCATCACGGCTTTGGTGAACGCTTGTACGTCGTCCAGGGTGATGCGGCCTTTGGGGCCTTTGCCCTGGATATCGCCCAGCGGAACACCGAGTTCGCGCGCGAACTTGCGCACCGAGGGGGAGGCGTGTGGCAGACCCACCGGCGCCGTGCCGGGGTTGTGGGCCGGGGCTGCAACAGTTGCCGATACCGGCGTTGCAGCTGGCGCTGCTGCGGCGGCGGGCGCGGCTGCGGCGGCGGGCGCTGCTGCAGGCGCTACCGGAGCGGCAACGGGGGCGGCAGGCGCAGGAACAGCCATAGGTGCAGGTGCCGCGACGACCGGTGGAGCTGCAGGACTCGGAGCAGCGCCCTCACCGGTGGTCTCCACCACCAACACCACCGAACCCGCCGTCACCTTGTCGCCCAAGGCAACGCGCAACTCCGTCACCACGCCAGCGGTGCTGGAGGGGATTTCCATCGAGGCCTTGTCGGACTCCACCGTGATCAGCGACTGCTCGGCCAGCACCGCATCACCCACCTTGACCAGCAGCTCAATCACCGCGACTTCGTCCAGGTCTCCGATATCCGGGACCTTCACTTCCATGGTGCTCATGCCTTCAAGCCCAGAGACGCGCGCGCGCGGCGCGCAATGCTTTGGGCATCAACCTGGAAGTGCGCGCGCAAGGCCGCGCGTGTGTCGCTGCGGCCAAAGCCGTCGGTGCCCAGCGTGTGGTAGCGCCGTGCTTCGGGCA
Source organism: Hydrogenophaga sp. (assembly GCF_041633695.1). GTDB lineage: Bacteria > Pseudomonadota > Gammaproteobacteria > Burkholderiales > Burkholderiaceae_C > Hydrogenophaga. Next base: position 3,709 of record NZ_JBFJMY010000059.1, on the reverse strand, counting down.
TGAAAGCGCGCACGCTCTCTGGCACCGCACGCACGTAGTCGGTAGCGGCCACGATGGGGCCAGAACCGCTGGACAAGAGTTGCGTCAGGTAGGCCTCGGACCCATTGACCTCTTGCGCCGAACCGTCGCGCGCCAGCTCGCTCCAGCTGGTGACGCTGAACACGTCGGCGCCCACGCCTTGTGCGGCCAGTTGCTCGGCGGCTTTGAGCACTTCGGTGAAGATCGCGCCCGAGCCCAGCAAAGTCACGCGCGGGCCATCTGTCGGGCCATAAGTGCCGAAGCGGTAGGCGCCGCGCAGCACCCCTTGGGCTGCGCCCTCGGGCAGATCGGGGTTGGCGTAGTTCTCGTTCATGAGCGTGACGTAATAAAACACGTCCTGCTGCTCGACCAGCATCTCACGCATGCCCGCGTCCAGGATCACGGCCAACTCACCCGCAAACGCCGGATCGTAGGCCTTGCAGTTGGGAATGGTGGCCGCCACCAGGTGGCTGCTGCCGTCCTGGTGTTGCAAGCCTTCACCGCCGAGTGTGGTGCGGCCCGAGGTGGCGCCGAGCAGAAAACCCCGGGCGCGCTGATCGGCGGCGGCCCAGATGGCGTCGCCCACACGCTGAAAGCCGAACATGGAGTAGTAGATGTAGAACGGCAGCATGGCCATGCCGTGCACGCTGTAGCTGGTGGCCGCGGCGGTCCAGCTGGCAATGGCGCCCGCTTCGCTGATGCCCTCTTCCAATATCTGGCCTTCCATCGCTTCGCGGTAGCTCAGCACCGAGCCGATGTCTTCGGGCGCATAGCGCTGGCCGACGCTGGAATAGATGCCGACCTGCTTGAACAGATTGGCCATGCCGAAGGTGCGCGCCTCGTCGGCCACGATGGGCACGATGCGCGGCCCCAGCGTCTTGTCTTTGAGCAAGGCGCCGAGCATGCGCACAAAGGCCATGGTGGTGCTCATTTCCTTGCCATCCGCGTTCAAGGCGAACTTCGCGTAGCTGTCGATGGCCGGCACCGGCAACACCTCGCACGCCGTCTCGCGCCGCGGCATGGCGCCGCCCAGGCGCTCGCGGTGCTCGTGCATATAGCGCATCTCGGCGCTGTCTGGCGGCGGCTTGTGAAAGGCCAAGCCCTTGGCCTGTTCATCGGTGAGCGGCAGATTGAAACGGTTGCGAAATTCGATCAGATCGCTTTCGTCAAACTTCTTGTGGCTGTGCGTGGTCATCTTGCCCTGCCCCGCCGTGCCCATGCCATAGCCCTTCTTGGTCTGCGCCAGGATCACCGTGGGCTGGCCCTTGTGCGCGGCGGCCTGTGCGTAGGCGGCGTGGATCTTCACCAGGTCGTGGCCTCCGCGCTTCAGACGGTCGATCTGTTCGTCGGTCATGCCCTGGGCCAACCGCGCCAGTTCTTCGTTCTGGCCAAAGAAGTTGTCGCGGTTGAAGCGGCCGTCCTTGGCGGCAAAGGTCTGCATCTGGCCGTCGACCGTGTTGGCGAACGCGCGCGCCAGTGCGCCCGTGGTGTCGCGGGCAAACAGGCCGTCCCAGTCGCTGCCCCAGACCAGTTTGATCACGTTCCAGCCCGCGCCTGCAAAGAGCTTTTCCAGCTCGTCGATGATGCGACCGTTGCCGCGCACCGGACCGTCCAGCCGCTGCAGGTTGCAATTGACCACCCAGACCAGGTTGTCGAGCTTTTCGCGCGCGGCCAGCGTGAGCGCGCTCATGCTCTCGGGCTCGTCCATCTCGCCATCGCCGAACACGCCCCAGACTTTTCGGGCTTCGCAGTTCTGCAGCTGGCGGTGCGTGAGGTAGCGCATGAAGCGCGCGTGGTAAATCGAGCTGATCGGGCCTATGCCCATGGAGCCGGTGGGAAACTGCCAGAAATCGGGCATCAGGTAGGGATGCGGATAGCTGCACAAACCACGCGCACCTTCGGCAGGTGCGGTGAGTTCCTTGCGGTAATGCAGCAGATCGGCTTCGCTCAAGCGGCCTTCCAGGAAGGCCCGCGCGTACACACCGGGCGCGCTGTGGGCCTGGAAAAACACCAGGTCACCGCCGTGCGACGCGCTTTTGGCGTGAAAGAAATGGTTGAAGCCGGCCTCAAACAAATCGGCAGCGCTGGCGTAGCTGGCGATGTGGCCACCAAGCTCGCCATAGGCCTGGTTGGCGCGCACCACCATGGCCAGCGCGTTCCAGCGCATGAGCGAAGCAAGACGCTCTTCCACCGCCAGATCGCCGGGGAATGCGGGCTGCTGATCCACCGCGATGGTGTTGACGTAGGGCGTGTTCAGCTCGGGCTGCCAGCCGATGCGCTGGGTACGCGCCAAGCGGGCCATTTCGTCGAGTATCTGGCGCGCGCGTGCCGGGCCTTGCTGCGCGATCAAAGACAGCAACGCGTCGCGCCACTCGTTCGTCTCCACGGGGTCTCCATCCACCACGGTCGGTGGCGCGAGATTCAAAGGGTCGGTCATCTGGTTCATGCTGGTTTCTCCTAGCCCACACTCTATGCCCGAGTCTGTGGCAGTTGTCTCTGAAATTCGGCAAAACCGCTTTGTCAGCAGCATAAAATGCCGAACATTAAACACATATAAGCACGATGAACCTCGACGCCACCGATTTGAAAATTTTGGACGTTCTGCAAACCGATGCCAGCCTGTCCAACGTGGAGCTGGCCAGACGCGTGCACCTCTCGCCTTCGCCCTGCCTGGCCCGGGTGCGCGCGCTCGAAGCACAGGGTCTGATACGGCAATACGTGGCCCTGCTCGACGCGAAACAGCTGGGCCTGCACCTCAACGTGTTCATCTCCATCAGTCTCAAGCAACAAAGCCGCCAGGCGCTGGAGGAGTTCGAGCAGCGCATCAGCATCCGCGACGAGGTGATGGAGTGTTATCTGATGACCGGCGACGCCGACTACCTGTTGCGCGTCGCCGTGCCCGACATGCCCGCGCTGGAAAGCTTCATCCTGGAACAACTCTCGCCCATCGCCCAGGTCGAGAAGATCCGTTCCAGCTTTGCGCTCAAGCAGGTGCGCTACAAAACCGCACTGCCCTTGCACAACGCGTAAGACCGCAGTGCACTCCATCCAATGGCGGCGCACGGGTTGCGCTTGGCCCGTCCGGAGTGAACCGTGTCGGGTTTGAACCGCCCCCCAGAAGTTGGACAAACATCAAGGGGGTTTCATGGCAAGGTACGAAACGGCATTCAAGCTCAAGGTGCTCAAGAGCTGTCTGGCCGGTGACGGTGTCGCGAAACTGTTGGCACGGCGCTGGTCAGTGACCGAGGAGAAGGTTCGCACCTGGGTGAACCACTACCGGTTGCATGGTCTCCACGGCTTGCAAACCAAGCACAGCGTCTACAGTGCGCAATTCTAGCGTCGGGTGCTGCCCCATCAGGATCGCGAACAACTCTCGAGCCGTCAGGTGGCCGCGATCTACGACATCCGCAACTCCAACCAGGTGGCGGTCTGGCGGCGCAAACTCGACAAGGACGGATTTGGCGCATTTGAGAGCTGCAAGCGAAGACCTGTCAATATGAAACCGACACGATGTCGGCCGGCTTCGGGGACCGCACCAGGCCTTCCGCCCTCATGGCCGTCGGTAGGCCCCGCAATTTTTCCCTGTCCACCGTTTGAACGCACGCTGAAACGTAGGACTGTCGCTGAAACCGAGTTCGGAAGCCAGCTGCACCAGCGACACGCGCGACGACGAAAGGCGCGAGATCGCTAG